>CAZDCS010000001.1:0-29500 GCA_964504015.1 uncultured Mariniplasma sp.
GTTTCATTACCTTTAGAAAATAACAATAGTGAAATCGGTATCTCGCGAAGTGCAATGATAAATGCCATAAGTGCCGCAGAAATAATGCCATTCCTTAAAAGTGGTAGCGTTATATCTTTGAATGCTTTAACCTTTGAAGCTCCACAGTTTTGCGCGGCATCCTCTAGTGAAACATCTTGATTTTCAACAGTCCCGACTAATATTTTGAGTGTTATTGGAATAAAAAATGCAATATAGGCCAGAATAATAATCCAAGGTGTTCCATAAACTGGAACAATAAAGCTCGACCACGCCAAAATCGCCGCTATCCCAATCACAACACCAGGCATCGCCATAGGTAGAGAGGATATAACCTCAATTGCTCTATGACCACGACTCTTCAGTTTATAGATGACAAAGATAATACCTAGGGAAATAATTACAGCTATGCTTGCTGCTGCAAACCCAAACATAATACTATTGGAAAATGCTCTGATTGTCATCGGGTTTTTTAGAATGTGTAGGTAGTTGTTTAAACTCATGTCATTTATTGCCCACGGCAGATGAGAACGAGACATTAATGATGTCAACAATAATGTTATAAAAGGAATTATTGCTGTTAAAATATGAAAGGAAAATACAGCTATGGTGACATATATTTTACTCTTTTTCAGTTCGATAAGTGCGGGCTTCGAACTACTTGATGATATTGTTACAAACTTTTTTCTTTTAGAAATTCGCTTGTGGCTATAAAAAACTAATGCCGATATTATTAGCAACAGCACCGATAGTGATGTTGCAAGCTGCATTTGAAAATTGCTTAATGCACTAAACACACGAGTTGTTAAAACCTCTATCCTTCTTGGCGAAGCTAGAGCAGAGACAACCCCGAAATTGGCGATTACACGGCTAAAAACAAATAGACCTATTGCTAAAATGGTAGGAGTGACTAGCGGCAACGTTATTGTAAGAGTTGTTCTAGTCTGACTTGCCCCACTATTCATAGCTGCTTCTTCTAGCGATTTATTTGTGTTTTTTAACGCATGCGATACCGCCATAAAAACAACTGGGTATAGATTTATTGATAAAACAATAATAACTGCATTTAGCGAATATGCGCTTAACGAGTGCTCATAATTAGTAAAGATTGAACCCAGAAATTGATGGACTCTTCCATTACGTCTGAATAAATCAATCCAGGCAATCGCGTAAACGTAAGAAGGAATACATAATGTTAAAAAAGCATTAAATTTAATGAACCCTTTATATTTAAAATCAGTCCTAGTTACAATCCAAGCTAGAACAGACCCAATAATAACCGCTAATATAGTAGTTGCAATACCAATATGCAATGTGTTTTTTAGTGCAACCCAATTGCTTACGTCAGTTAGTACTCTTACATAAGACTCTATTGTCGGACTAAACCTTCTATTTGTAATTCCAAAGCTATTCAACAATAAAGTAGCGAGTGGGTATAATACCAGACTCGCTACTAAAATGTAGGTTATTGTCATCACAACAACACTAGATGTATTTGTTTTGATGTTTTTAAATAACTGAGATACTCTTTTCACTACCCACTAATTATGCTTTGAAACCTTGCTCTAATTGTTTCTTGATTATCACTAACATGCTCCCAATCCACTAAAATAGATTCAAGATTTGCAGGGACACCTTTAGGAAGATCGATATCTGTTCTAACAGAGATAAAAGCAAATTTTCTCATAATATTTTGACCCTCAATAGAGAGGACAAAATCAACAAATTCATGTGTAAGAACTACATTTTCATCTGGACGAGAATTATTAGCAATAATCCCAATAGGGCGTTGAATACTAACTGCTTTATCAGTAGGCCAGCTAATTCTTAGAGGTGACTCTACGCCTTCTTTAGCATCTTTGTTAATTGACCTTAAAACGCCGTCATGAACCATAAATCCAGCATCTACTTCACCCGTTTTTACTCTTTGAGCTACCAATGAATTTCTTGTAACTAACATTGCATTGTTTGTCATCATCGCTTCAAAAAAAGTCCAATCGCGATTAAACACTTGTTCAATACCTGCTGCAACACCAAAAGCGGTAGCTGATTGCGTTGGATCAGGAAGTGCTATTCTATTATTCCAGTGAGCTAGTTTTAGTTCAGCCCACGAAGTTGGAATTTCTTGTTCTCCCACTTTGTCAACGTTATAGACAATTATCCCGTATCTAGCGTTAACTGGGGTGAAGTAACCCTCACCAAAATTATATTTTTCTTGCATATTATCTGTTTCTGGTGAAACGTAATTTTCTAATGCACCTTTGTTTCTAAGTGAGATAAACATTGAAGGCTCTCCAGCTAAGACTACATCAGCACGTATTTCTCCTGCTTCAAGCTCTGCCCATATTCTAGTGGATATCGACCCGCCACTAGCGTTTAGAACTTCAATCACATCTCCTCTACCTTCTTCAAAAGCTTCTTCGAGTTGTCTTGCTAGGCTACTTGGCCCTGACATATATATATTGATTTTTCCAGCTTCACCACTGTAAACATCTTTCTCTTCTTGCCTACAACCAGATATTACTAAAACACTTACAAATAACAATATAATCATTAATACTTTTTTTCTCATCTCATTCTCCTTTTTTATCCTAAACAATTCTAAATTGAATTTAAGATTTATAATTATACTAAGATATAATAAAGTATTTCTTCTTCTAGGTCAAGTGTTTTAATAATTTTTATAATTAACTCGTTATTTATAATAAATAGCGTTGTAGCTATCGTTCATGCGCTAAAACAGGCACTCTAAGTGCCTGCCTGTTTCTTGCTATAATATTCTTAGTTTTCTTTTTTACAGATTCAAAATTTGTTTTATTTTTAAAGGCAGTCCTTTGATTTCTTGTGCGGACATGCTGCATAAGGCAAACCTTATACCTCCACTCATTGGCACTGCATAGATATGTTTTTCTGCCAATTTTAAATAATCTTTTTCTGGGTTTGGTGTTAGCACCACAACATAGAATCCACTTCTAAAAGGATGTGTTTTAACACCTATTGTTTTGCACTGTTCTATAAATGAAGCACTTCTTAGTTGAACAAGTGAATTGATTTTATTGAGTCCCGTTAAAAAGGCGTTTTTGTTTTCTGTTTGAGCGAAATAGTTCATCAGGTTAATAGATACAGTAGGAGACGCTGACCAGGACCCTCGTGCTTCATTAACGTAGCTTTTATGAAACATTTTAACTTTTTCCTCGTCACTAGATAATCCGATAGCCGCTCCTAGACGTAGTCCGTATGCTCCAAATGTTTTTGAGCCACTAAAAGAAATAATTGTAATGATGTGTGTTTTTAATTGCACTAAATAACTCATCTTTTTACGGTTGTCTTTTTCATGGGAAAAATCCAAATAAGCGACATCATAAATAAAAACAATTTCATTATCTATTTTAGTGTTTAGTATATTGATGATTTGTTCCCATTCAGCTTCACTTAAGGTGTATCCTGTTGGATTGTGACAAGGATCATTAACAATAACAATCACTCTTTTTTGAATGGCACACAGTTCATCAAGGCGAATTTTGAAATTTTCAATATCGAAATTATCGCCTTTAAATAGTTTGTGTTCGAATAACCTTAGTTTTGCCCTAGCAGCAAATCTTTCATATTGCCATCTTATATCAGAGACAAAAACATAGTCATTTTGCTTGGTGTAAACAGAAAATGTCGCGGCAATCGCTCCGCTACCCCCAGGGGTGGCACAAGCATCAACAAACATAGTCTTTCTTATTTCTTTTTCATACTCCTTAAAAACCCACGAGATAACGTTGGTTTTAAATTCAAGTCCTCCATCAACAGATGGATAGGGTAAAATATCGTTGTCACTAAAGTTTTTTATCGCCTGGGTAACAATTGGCATCCCCCCTACATTTTTTTCATCATCATAAAACATCCCAACTGAAGAATTAATAACTCCTTTGTGCTTCTTTGATGCCGCTATTGCATCTTTTGATATTTTTAAAATATCCACACTCACGTCAATTGTGTAAGATTTAAATTGAATACTCAATTCAAATCCTTACTCCTTTTCTTTTATTGTTTTTTATTTAGTATTTTGTTTTTCGACTATCCATCTTTAATTATAGAGCAAATCATCTAAAAATAGGTCAAATAAATATAACCAATGTTGTTTTTCAAACTTTGTCACCAAAAGGATATGAACATGTCCTTTTATGTATGATAATTTGATTTGAGATTTGAAGCTATTTGCTTTATCAAATATTTTTGACCCGTTGACTTTTTGGGATGACTCCAGGTTAAGAACTAGTGTCACTTGATTGGTTTCAACAATTGATTTTTGGACCCCTAATTTTGCACCAAACTTTTTAAACAATTTTTCATACATATATAATAATAAATCTGAATCAATTGCACCAAACCTATCAGTTAGTTCTACTTTTAGGTCCTCAACATCTTTAATCCTATTTAATTCACTAATTCTTTTGTGGATCTCAATTCTCACACTATCATGGCTCACATAATTAGGATCAACATGTCTTGGCGCATAAACTTCATCGAATACAGTTTCCTTTGGTTTTTCTAAGGAGATACCTGTAATCGCTTCTTCAAGAAGTTTCATATAAAGTTCAATTCCTACAGAATCAATAAATCCAGATTGTTCTGAGCCTAAGACATCACCCGCTCCGCGAATCGATAAATCTCGCATTGCTATTTTATATCCACTACCCAAAGCGGTAAAATTTTGAATCGCTGCCAATCTCTTTTTAGCTTCATCATTGATATCTCGGTAAGCATCATACAATAGGTATGCATAAGCGATTTTATCACTTCTACCAACACGACCTCTTATTTGGTAGAGTTGGGAAAGACCTAGTTTATCTGCATCGTGAATAATAATTGTGTTTGTATTTGGGATATCGATGCCTGTTTCGATTATAGTCGTTGAGACTAAGACATCATATGAGTGATCGATAAAATCGCTTAAGGTGTTTTCTAATTTATTTCTGTTCATCTTTCCGTGTGCATAAGTAATCTTGGCTTCAGGTATTAGTTTCTGTAATTTATTAACAACTCCTTCAATCCCTTGAACTCGATTAAACAAATAAAACACTTGCCCTCCTCTAGCTAACTCTCTAGTGATGGCTTCTTTGATTAAGGCTTCATGATATTCAACAACATATGTTTGCACCGGGTACCTATTTAATGGGGGTGTTTCAATCATTGAGAGATCTTTTAATCCCATCATTGACATCTGTAATGTTCTTGGAATCGGTGTTGCTGTTAAAGTTAGTGTGTCAACATTAACTTTAAACTCCCTAATTTTTTCTTTGTGCTCGACACCAAACCTTTGCTCTTCATCAACAATCAATAAACCTAGGTCTCTAAATTCTATATCCGATGATAGCAATCTATGTGTTCCAATAACAACATCAATATATCCTTTTTTTAGTTTGACAAGGATTTCATTTTGTCTTTTCTTTGTGACAAAGCGGCTCAATAATGCAACATTAGCCCCGTATTTATCAAACCTTTCTTTAAACGTGTAAAAATGTTGTCTAGCTAAGACAGTAGTTGGAACTAAGTAAAGAACTTGTTTTGCATTTAAAACTGCTTTAAATGCTGCACGTAGCGCAACTTCTGTTTTACCAAAACCAACATCCCCGCAAATCAATCTGTCCATTGGTCGCTGTTGTTCCATATCGTATTTAGTATCTATAATCGCTTTTTGTTGATCTCTTGTTGTTTCATAACTAAAATCTTTTTCAAAGACCGTTTGCATCTCTTCATCTTTTTTGCAAGCAAAACCAATGCTTAGGTTTCGTTGCGCATACAACTTTATTAAGCGGTCACTTAAATCCTTGATTTTCATTCTTGCACTTGCTTTAGTCTTGCTCCATTGTTTTCCGCCGAGTTTTGAGAGCTTTGGAGCACGACCTTCTTGGTTGCCGAACCTAAGAACTCTCTCTATCTGATCTAGAGGAACATAGAGCGCTTCTTCATTTGCATATAAAATATGCAAATAGTCTCTTTTTTCTTGACTCAACTCCATCGTTTTTAAACCAATATATCTTCCTATTCCATAATCATAATGAACAATAAAATCCCCTACCATTAAATCTTCAACTCTTCTGATTTTGGTCGCTTGATTTAGGACACTACGGTATTTGATCGCTGGGCGAACCTTATATGAAAACAGTTGTGCTTCGCTAAGCAAAAATATTTTATCCTTTTTCGAGATAAACGATCCATAAATAGGTTCCTTTAATAGATAAACCCCTGGCTCTTTTGTTATTTTTGTTTGGTACTTGATTTTTTTATCTTCTAAGAACTCCGTTATTTCATCATAATAATATTTAGTAGAAACCCCTAAAACAATGTGGTAACCCTTGATCATGTCTTTAATATCTAGTTCGAAAAGATTAAGGTTACCTCGGTACTCATTAGTCATTGATACACCGATATCATAGGCTTTTTTGGGACTGTTTAATCCGAAATTATCGATTTCAATATGTTTTTGCTTTAGTTGTTGTTCTAAATTAACCCTAAAAGGGATATCTAGAAAATTAGTTCCGTTCATTGTCAAAGCATATGTCTTAAGATCCTCTTTGATACTCTCTTCATTGACCTTCATCTTATGAACGTCAATCATATAGACTTTTTTGTTAGTTGAAAAATCTAGAATTGTTTTTATTTCTTCATTGAAAAAAGGAATATATAAGTTAAGCCCTTCTAGTTTAAGTCTCATCTCAATTGATTCGATATCTTGATCTAGTTTCCCTTGTTCTTTGTGTGATAGTTTCCGATCCGCAAAAAACTTTTTTATTTTTACAATAGCATTATCTTTCATCTTGTTAGTATAGAATAATTCGTTCATTGGTGCTATTTCAATGCTATCAATATTAGCAAATGACCTCTGTGTCTCAACATCAAAAATCTTCACTTGCTCTAAAATATCACCAAAAAAATCTAGTCGGTAAGGCTGATTATTATTTAGGGTGTATACATCTAGAATATGACCTCTAAGACTAAACTCGCCTGGTTTTTCAACTGTGTAGGTTTTGGTGTATCCGCTATAGATTAAAAAACTCGCTAATTCACTAATATTATATTCATTATCTTTTTTAATGATTTTAACACTGTTTTTATAGTCTTTTGGAGATAATTGCCTTTGACATAATCCTTGCAGTGTTGTAACTACAATAAAGGGTTCACCCGATAAAAGTTGCTTTAGGGTGTATAGTCTCTCGCTCTTAAATTCGGGGCTCCCTAAAGCCATAATGCTTGTTAGAGTTTGGTCAGCAGGGTAGAATAGGACATCATCAGAATTAACAATTTGACTGAGTGCATCATAGTATTTTTGCGCTTCATATAGATTAGAAGTGATCACAAAAATTGTTTTTTTGCTTTGCACAAAATCATGAGCTATCAAATATTTATTATACGAGTCTGTCGATGACCTAAAAAACATCAACTTCGATGTTTTTTCAGTAATTATTGACATGTTATTCTTACTATTCAAAAAATCAATCATTATACCTCTCTTAAAAAGCAATACCCAAACTTATGTTTGGGTATTATATTTAGTCATAATATCTAGAAAAGATTCACCTTGGGCGAAAAGCTCAATAATTTCAGTAGCATCTCTAACGGTTTTGCTTAGTGTTATCGCCTGATCTTTGGTGAATTGTCCTAAGACATATTGGTCTAGTGGCATCGATGGGTTATTGCCCACTCCAATTCGAACTCGCTTAAACTCTTCACTATGCAATAAACCTATAATGTTTCTTAACCCATTATGCCCACCATGTCCACCAAGCTCTCTAATTCGTAATTTACCTGTTTCTAGATGAACATCATCAACAATAATTATAATATCTGCGATTCCAATATTGAAATATTTCATCATCCTCGTGACAGACTCACCAGACAAGTTCATAAATGTTGATGGTTTCGCAATAACCACTTTCTCTTTTTGAAAGTGGGTGCATACTATTTCCGCATTAAATTTTGAATCAAACTTGGCTTTTTCGCCAATCACTCTTAACAACTCATCAATAACCATAAAACCAATGTTATGTCTTGTCTTACGGTATTTTAATCCTGGGTTACCTAATCCTACTACAAGTTTCATTTATTTTCGCTTTCCGGATGTTCTATTTTATCAAATATTTGGCTGATCGGTTCATCTTTGACAATATGTAGAATACTTTGTCCTAACAATGGTCCAATCGACAATTGCTTTATTTTTCTAGATTTTATATTTTTCGGTAATTGAATTGTATTAGTCACGACAACTTCACAAATTACTGATTTTTCAATCTTCTCAATAGCATCACTTGAGAAAACGGGATGTGTTGCTGCAGCATACACTTTTATGGCGCCTTCATCAATAAGTGCTTGTGCACCTGCGATAAGTGTTCCAGCAGTATCAATAATATCATCAACCATAATAGCGATTTTTCCTGAAACATCACCAATAATATTTTGAACTTCTGCCTTATTTGGCTCTGGCCTTCTTTTATCGATAATCGCTAACGGTGCCCCTAAAATTCTAGCAAATACTCTTGCTCTTGTAACCCCTCCATGATCAGGGGATACAACTATAACATTTTTAAGCTTTTTTGTATATGTGAAATAATCTGCTAACAAAGGAACTGCGGGAAAATTGTCAATAGGGACATTAAAGAACCCTTGGATTTGTGATGCATGAAGATCCAGGCAAATAAGTCGGTTTACCCCAGCAACAGTTAACATATCTGCAATTAGTTTTGCGGTAATAGGTTGCCTCGACTTTGCTTTCCGGTCTTGCCTCGAATAACCATAATAAGGCATCAAAACCGTGCAACTTCTTGCGGATGCTCGTTTTACAGCATCTGCCATAATCAGCAATTCCATAAGGTGTTCATTTACCGGGTTAGATGTTGATTGAATAATAAATACGTCGTGTCCTCTTACGCTTTCGTTGATATTAATTGATATTTCTCCATCGGCAAATCTGACCACTTCTGCAGTACTCAGTTCGATGCCTGAAGCTGTAGCAATTTCTTCTGCTAAAGCTCTGTTTGAACTTAGCGAGAACAATTTGACTTTCTTTCCACCAACAATTGACATTTTTCATATCTCCTTTGTTTTCTTCAATTATATTATACCTTAAAAAAATAAATTTCATTTATTATTCCAAAAAAAAATCTATTTGCGTTTTTCGCAAAAAAGATTTTTTTTAGATTGTTTTTTATTCAGTTATTCTTCTTTTGTAGCTGCAGTAGCTAACGCCTCATTGTAAGACACTACAATCGCATCTTCAATAAGCTTTCGCATTTCCCCATGTATCGGGTGCGCTATATCTCTAAATGTTCCATTTGGCGTTTTTTTGCTTGGCATAGCAACAAAGATACCATTTTCTCCTTCAATGATACGAATATCATGTACAACAAAACTTTCATCAAAAGTGATTGTCGCCACTCCTCTTAATCTGCTTTCGCTACTTACAAGTTTAACTCTTACATCTGTAATTTTCATTTTGCCCTCCACGACGCTCTTTTATAGATAAATTATAACATATTCCTTCTAATTGTTAAAGCACTTTATGCTTTTGGTGTTGTTTTTATATATGACAGCTTGTTTTTAACTAATTTTTCCTCTAAATTATCGCTTTTTCCTTTTAAAGCTAAGACATAAAAAGTTGCGCCACTGCCGCTCATTAAATAACGTTGCTTTGTTTTTTTGATTCGTTTAACCGTCTGTTTTAAATCTGGGTAGTTCTTTAGCGTTGTTTTAGTTAAGTCATTATAACTCTTTTTTAAAAACTGTGTATATTTTTCGTTCAGATAATATCTAAACAAGCGGTCAAATCGCTTTGGTTTATGCCGTATTTTGTAGTTGCTAAATATTTTTTTTGTCGATACGCTAATGTTGGAAGTTATAAGATATATATTTTCAATCGGCGAGAGATTAACAAATAGTAAATGCTCTCCCCTCCCATAAACATATGCTGGTTTATTGTAGAGACAAAACAGTGTGTCAGACCCTAGATCAAGCGCTAATTCTTCTAGCTCGCTTTCTGTTATATCTAGTTTCCATAATCTTTTTAGCCCTCTTATGGTCGCAGCAATATCCGCTGAGCCACCACCTAATCCTGCACCAATGGGTATTTTTTTATCTAGTTTTATGTGTACTGACATTTTGATGTTATACTTTATTTTAATTGCATCAATAGCATCATACATTGAGTTATTTTTAATCTCAACATTTGACGATATTGTGTCTTTATCTGCTAGCTCGAATTCTAGAGTATCATGAAGCTCAATTGGAATCATAATCATTTTCAAGTTGTGATACCCATCTTCTCGTTTAGAAACAACATCAAGCACTAAATTTATTTTCCCATAGGCAAGTTCTCTAATCATCTTTCCACTTCCTTGCTAAAGTGAGAAAATCCTCTTTAGTTAAAGCCTCAGCTCTAACATCTTTTCGAAACCCATTTTCTAACAAAAATTGAATTAGCTCTTCTTTAGTTTTCTCAAACCCTTGATGCCAATTGTTGACGATTGTTTTTCTTTTTTGTCTAAATGCCTCTTTGACCATTCTTTTAAATAAGAGGTCTTTACTTTCTTCTATCAAGGGGGTATTTCTTTTAATAATGCGAATTACCGCACTATCTACATTTGGTGCAGGATAAAACATATGTCTTTTAACATCCATTATTTTAGCCACTTCTGCTTGGTACTGCAAAATCACTGATAATGCGTTATACTGTTTCGTGTTTGGCTTAGCAGTCAATCTCAAACATACTTCTTTTTGAATCATTAAAGACGCTGTTTTTATTTGTTTAGTCTCCAATATTTTAAATAGTATTGGTGTTGTAATATAGTAAGGAACATTAGCGACCACATGCAAGTCTTGCTTGTAGTTAGACAAATCAACTTCTAAGAAATCTTTATATATCACTTGTAAGTTGTCATGTTGTTCTTTTACTTCATCTAGGATAGGCTTTAAGCTAGTATCGATTTCATAGGCCACGACATTTTTGGCTACTGTAGCCAAAAAAGTAGTCAGCGCCCCTTGGCCTGGTCCTACCTCAATTACATGTTTATTCTCAACATTTGATTCTCTAACTATTTTCTTTAGTAGATTTTTATCTCTCAAGAAATTTTGACCAAACCTTTTTTTAGCTTGATGACCCACTTAGCACCTCTATAACTTGTTTTTTGTTTATGCCAAACATATGCAACCTTGCAAAAAGAGTTTTGCCATTAACATGACCTATTTTTAAAACATCTGTTAATGTATCACGTCTTTTCTTGCTGTTTTCGCTCCCGGTAAGTTTCATTTCATAAAGAAATAGAGCTGTAATATCGCTTTTTACTTTTGGGTCTACAACATGCATATTTTTTAAGGCTTCAACAATAGTTTGTTTTGTTGCGTGTTCAATACCTATCTTTTTTCTGTTTTTACTATAGGCATCTTTTTTCTCTAAAAAAGCATGTTCGGCTTTATTTAGCTTTTGATCAAGAATCTTTCTGATTCTTTCTCCTGCGTAATCTGGATCAAGAAATAAAACAATGTCATGGGTGTTTTGTAGTTCTAATAGCACCTTAAGTGCGTCTTGATCGATTGCACTTCCGTTTATGATGACAACTTTTATATCAGGATAAATTTGTTTTAGTTTTGCCTCATCACTTCTACCTTCAACAACAAAAATTTTTTGCCTCATTGTTTACGGTAAAAAAACTTCGGATCTTTTTTTGTTCCTACTTTCATTAAACTCTCGATAATCTTTGATTGTTTTTTTAGAGTTGAAACTTCCCCATTTTCTAATAAGATATAAATTTGATCTCCATAATGCGTATCATCATCGCGGTATGTCGAATTTTCAACAGAGCGATAAGACGTGAAATATGGCAGTTCTTCTTTTGAAAATCCGCTTTTAATCAAGTTGATTTCAGCTTCGTTTTCTTTGGTGTCATTGATATATCCCCAAATTCTTCTATTTAAAAAATCAAGCGCAAGTTCTTTTAAAATCACATCTTCTGATTTTATAAAACTAGCTATCAATCCGTTAATGTAGAAATCATCAATCGCAATATAGTTATCTAGGTCAGTTGGATCTTCAATTATTTTCCGCAATGACTCAACATCTCCGCTAAATTTAAAGTTATGAATTAGTAAATACTTCACTCTTTTGTATACTTTTTCTAAAACCGCTTCATGTGCTCGTGCTACAGGGTGATAGTAAACTTGCCAATACATATGATACCGACTAATTAGATAATTTTCAATTGCGTGGATTCCGCTAACTTTAAATACAACTCGACCTTTTTCCACTCTAAGAACACGCACAAGACGGTCAACATCAATTTGCCCGTAAGCCGCCCCAGTGAAATAGGCATCTCTTTCAAGATAATCAAGTCGATCAACATCAAGTTGACTAGAAATTAGTTGTTCAATTAATAAATGTTTATTTTCTTTGTTTAAAACAGCAGCAATATCAGCAGCGAATTCATTATCAATTGTGTCTAATATTGAGCGAAGCTCATTATTGTTTAGAATTAACTGGGCGCCGATTTTTTCATGGTCAACATTAAATATATCTTCAAAAGCATGCGAGTAAGCGCCATGACCGATATCATGTAATAAAGCTGCACATAAAAATAATAACTTTTCTCGATCATTTAGTGCTTGTTTGATATCTGGTACAGTTAAAAACCGATTAGCGATTTCATAAACCCCTAAGCTGTGGCTAAAGCGCGAATGTTCAGCGCCATGAAAAACCATTTGAACACCGCTTAGTTGACGTATCCGTCTCAGTCTTTGAAAAAGGGTTGAATCGATTAGTTTTTTGATTAACTCATAATCTACATGGACATAGCCATATAATGGATCTTTAAATACTTGTTGTTTTCTTAATTTATTCAAAAAATATCCTCCAAGTTTTACTTTTTCTATTTATTTATGGTATATGATTTTATCAACTCTACCATATCTCCGGTACTAAGCATAAAGGCACTACCATCATCAGTATCTAGGTGACAATCTAAGTTATATTCATCATGCACACGGCATAAAACATTATCCATAATACCAGCTTTAATACCACCAACTCTTAAACTCACTATTTGCTTGTTAGTAATTCCATATTCTAACGCTTGCTTAGTTGAAAAATGAATATGACGATCAGCTATAATAACGCCTTGATTAAGGCTAACTTGTCCTTTTGGTCCAATTATAGTTGCTTTTCCAGAGTCTTTAACATCTCCTGATGAGCGAACAGGTGCTATGAACCTATATCTTAATGAGTCGCTTCGAGATATTTCAATTTGAGTTTCACTGCGAACTGGTCCTAATATCCGAACACCTTTTAATGATTTATCTTGCGGACTCAAAACATCTAGTTTTTCTGTTGCTGCATATTGGCCTGGTTGGCTTAACTCCTTTAGTACTGTTAAGTTGTAACCTTTCCCAAAAAGTATATCTAGATGCTCTTGTGATAAATGAATATGCCTTCCTGAAATTCCGACTTGTATTTTTTTCAATGTAAACCTCCTACTTTCGTATCGATTATATCATTTTTATCATTTGTTTTCAATTGATTGTGATAGAATTAGCCTATGAAAGAAGGTGTTTATAGTGTCTAGTATTTTTACTAAAATAATTGAAAAAGAAATCCCGGCATACTTTGTTTATGAAGACGACTTAGTCCTAGCTTTTCTTGATATCTCACAAATCACTGTAGGTCATACTTTGGTTGTTCCAAAAAAAGCTTTTAAAAACCTCTTTGAGCTGCCAGAAGAACTTGCAGCACATATTTTCAAAGTCTCTTTGAAAATATCAAAGGCTATTAAAAAAGCCTTTAATCCAAAAGGCTTTAATGTGTTAAATAATAATGGTGAAATTGCAGGGCAATCAGTCTTTCATTTCCATATCCATTTAATTCCGCGCTACACCCCAGGAAATCTTGATGATCTTTTTAAAGCTAACCCCCCGAGTTTAACATCAAAAGACTATGCGAAAAGAGCTGCAAGGATTAAAGAGGCTCTATTATAAAGATAACTCCATGCTCCACATTTTCAACTCTTAACTCTAGATTAAAATGCGCGCATGTTTTATGAGCGATTGACATCCCTAGTCCAAATTGACCTTTTTGTCCCTTTTCATAAGGTTTAAATAAATGATCAATAAAACCTTGATCAATATGCTCTCCGTCATTAAAGAAGGTGAGTTTTTTGTTTTGCAAACTAACAACAATCTGTGTTTTTGCATATCGTAAAGCGTTATCGATAATGTTATTAAATGCACTATAAAAATTCTCTTTTACACCAAAGTAAGTCGAGTTATCGAGCTCTTTTAAGAACTTTATCTTAGTTCGGTATTTATAATTATTAACAATGTTATCGATGATGTCTTTAACTCTAATTTCTTCATACTCTTTTTGTGTCTTTAAGTATTCTAATTTATTTAGCTCTAATAATTGTTTAACTTTTTGATTAAGCAATTCTGCTTGTTTAATAATGACAACTGCTTCTTTTTTGTCTGTTACTCCATCACAAATAGCTTCTGCATATGATTGAATCACTGAGATTGGTGTTTTAAAATCATGTGATATGTTTTGTAACATTTCTTGTTTTATTTTCTCGCTAGCCTCAATCTCTCTTCTCATTTTTTCAATTGTTTGAGCGAGCTCTGTTATCTCATCTGTACCATTTATCTCAATAGGTACTTTGTAACTGTTCTTGCTCATCTTTTCAACTTCACCTTTTAGTTTTTTGATTCTTCTGACTGTAAGTGTCGACCAAATAAGAATAATAATATTACCTAATAAAATAAGTGCTATAAACCCACCTTGCACAATAGTTCCAAATGAGTGGCTAACTGAATGTAGGTAATCTTCTGAGGTGAAAACAATAACTAAAACTGAAGTGTCATTTTGTCTGCTTATTTTGTAGTAGTAATTTTGTCCATCTATTGTCTCATTTTTACTAAACCCTGGCCAGACAGAAAATTTATCAATTAGTTGATCTTCAGTATAGTTGTTATCTAGGACTTCTAAGTTGGAACTTTTGGTTATTACGCCGTCTTGTGCTATTACAAATCCGCTATATTCACTGAACGGCGGATCTTCAATATTGTTTTTAACATCATAGAAATATGATTCTAATTGTTCAATGTTTTGTTGCGCTCTAAAGTCATCAAACACACGATTTAAAGCGAAAAGAAAAACAAGACTCGTTAGTAGAATCACTACGGTGAATATAATATTTAGCTGTGTTGTTAATTTAATTCTTTTCATAGTAACCGGTATCCATATCCATAAATTGTTTCAATTTTTAATTTTGGCATTTTTTGTCTTAACCTTCTTAAAAGATCATCAACTACTCGATCACTACCATAATAATTTTTTTCCCAAACATGTTTTAAAATATCTTCTCTTTTAAAAGATACATTAACATTTTGCAAAAAGAACAATAGCAACTCAAACTCCTTGTTTGTTAGTTCGATTAGTTTATTATCTGTTTTAATTTCTCTTTTTGCCAAATCAATCTCATAACCATCGTATTCAAGTTTTTTACTTGATGAGTTTATACCGTGTCGTTTTAGGATTGCTTTTACGCGCAAAATTAATTCTCGTGGTGAAAACGGCTTAGCCAAGTAGTCATCACTGCCTAACTCTAGGCCCATTATTTTATCTAGGTCTTGATCTCTAGCTGATGTGAATATTATCGCAGCCTGGCTGCTGATTTTTTTTAAAGCCTTGATTAAATCATATCCATCTATCTGTCCTGTTAACATAATATCTAGAATCCAAAGGTCAACTTTGTCTTCTATATGTTTGAAAGCTGTTTCGCCATCATAAAAAACAGTCACTTCATAACCTTCTCTAACTAAATACTTTCTAATAATCTCTGATAAATCTCTTTCATCTTCAACATAATATATTTTCATAATTTAGACCACCTTTTGAAATATATCTTTGTGATATTATCTTATTTGATAATATCTACTTTCATATATGGAACTAACACTTCAGGAACCGTTATTGTCCCGTCTTCATTTTGGTAGTTTTCAATGATAGCTATCATTGTTCTTCCAATCGCGAGACCAGAGCCGTTTAGCGTATGAACAAGTTCTGTTTTACTATCTTTAGTTTGTTTAAACCTAATATTTGCACGGCGAGCTTGAAAGCTTTCCGCATTAGAAATAGAACCTATTTCCCGGTATTTGTTTTGTCCTGGTAACCAAACTTCAATATCGTATGTCTTTGCCATACTAAATCCTAAGTCGCCTGTTGATAATTCGATAACCCGATAGGGTATTTTTAATCTTTTCAAAACCTCTTCAGAGTGTTTTAGCATTCTAGCAAGTTCTTGATATGAGTCCTTTGGTTTTGTAAATTTAATTAATTCAACTTTATTAAACTGATGTAACCTCAGTATCCCTTTAGTATCTTTTCCAGCTGATCCCGCTTCAGAGCGAAATGCTGTTGTAAAAGAACAATAAGAAAGCGGAAGCTTTTCTCCATCTATTATTTCATCGCGGTGTAAGTTAATTGTTGGAACTTCAGCAGTAGGATTTAAATACCATTTGTTATCACCTGATATTACAGCAAATGAGTCTTCTCTAAATTTGGGAAATTGACCGGTTGCAAACATACTTTGTTCATTAACAATAAATGGTGGTATTATTTCTTCATAACCATGTTCAAATGCATGTAGGTCCATCATAAATTGAATTAGTGAACGCTCTAAGCGTGCTCCAAGGCCTTTATCAACTACAAATCTTGCTCCTGTAATTTTAGCTGCTCTTTCAAAGTCAAGAATGTCGAGGTTTTTCCCTAATTCAACATGGTCTTTTACTTTGAAACTAAATTCTTTTGGTTTGCCAACTTTATACAGCTCTACATTATCATCTTCACTTTTGCCAATTGGGGTTGTTTCATGCGGGATGTTAGGTGTTGTTGATAAAATAGTGAATATCTTATCTTCAATTAAGACAAGTTGTTCATCAAATTTTTTTATTGCAACCCCTAAATCAGCAACATCTTTTAGAATAGTTGAAGCATCTTGCTTATTTCTTTTTAGTTCACCAATTTTTTTTGACTGTTTATTTCTAAGTGCTTTTTTTGTTTCAACCTCAGAAATAATTGTCTTGCGTTTTTCCGCAAGCTCTGTTAACTCATTTAAATACGTGAAATCACCTTTTCGTTGTGATAATTTTTTAATGACCTCATCAATATTTTGAATAGTTTGTTTTAAATCCAGCATTTTTGTTTCCTCCTTTAAGATAATAAAAATCCCTAGATAAAATATCTAAGGACGAATAATCGCGGTACCACCTTAGTTCTAGAGAGCTCCCTAGCACTTTAATATCTTTAACGCAGATCTGCGGATGTGATTAGCATCACTATAGAGTAGATTCCTTTATCATTTTGTTTCGCTTGCAGCAACCGCGAACTCTCTAAACAAAATAGCAAAAGTACTATGCTCTATTACGTGTTATTTATATTATATGTTTGTTTGTCAAAAAAGTAAAGGTTTTACATCTTTTCTCTTTATCTTTTGAAAACCCGCATACTTAACATCTCTAACAAAATAGTACTATATATAGTCTAGAACACTAAAAACCAACAAAGCAAACATCGCTAGCAAGCAGACTATCCCTATTAGATGCAGGCAGATAATAATCTGTAAGCTCTTCTTTTCCTTGTCATTTAAATGTCTTTTCACACTATTATCTTCATCTTTTCCATCACGCCTAAGTTTAAGCGCCATTAGATACAAAACTCCAGATGCAGCAAGACCCACCACTATTACTAGCGCCATAAGCAAATCAAAAATATCTAGTTCATTTATAAATGCCATCATATCCCCCTTCAATTATTTCTTTTTCTAAATTTTTTTTATCTGCTTTTCTTATTAATTAATTTTTGCAACTCTTCTTGTAACTCTTCTTTTTGCAATCCAAAATCTAGGATAGCTTCGATATAATCAATTTTATTTCCTACATCATACCTTTTACCTTCTACATCATAAGAATAAACTTTTTCGCTTTCCATCAATCTTAGTATCGCATCTGTAAGTTGAATTTCATTCCCTTTACCTTTAGTTTGTGTTTTAAGATAAGAAAAAATTGCTGGTGTAAATATATAACGTCCACCAATAGCGCTTCTTGATGGTGCTTCTTCTGGTTTTGGCTTTTCAATAACACCTTTTAATTCTGTTATTTGTCCTTGTTTGGCTCTTTTAGCAATACATATACCATATTTAGATGTGTCTTTTAATTCAACTTCAATTGTCCCAAGAACTGATGATTTCACTTTAGCATAAGCATTTATTAGTTGCTTAGTCACGGGTACCTGCTTACCAACATACATATCATCACCTAATAAAACAGCGAAAGGTTCATTACCAATGAAAGCTTCTGCTTGTAGGACAGCGTGGCCTAAGCCTAGCTGCTCTTTTTGACGAATGTAGTGAATATTAGCACCTTTTGCAATATTTCTAATCATTCCGTATTCTGTTTTTTTGTCTTTGCTTAAGAGAATTGTTTCTAATTCAATATTATAATCGAAATAATCGATTATCGCATTTTTGTTGCCGCTGACAATGAGTAAAATATCAGTTATTCCGCTTTCTATAGCCTCATTAACAATATACTCAATTGTCGGGTGATCAATTATTGGCAGCATTTCTTTTGGCAATGCTTTAGTAATCGGTAAAAACCTCGTTCCATATCCCGCTGCAGGAATTACTGCTTTTCTAATCATTTTTTTTCTCCAATGTTTTTTTGTTGTTAGACATCATATATGTTGTAAATAATCCAATCAAAAATAGTATAATACTAATTACCCAAATATACCAATTCGTTTGAAAAACATTGTAATCAGTATCCTTTTGCAAACTAAACAAAATATTGAATGGTGAAACAACTACTATCCCTAAGACGGCCAAGTAAAAATAGACTTTATAATGCTTAAGTAGTTGAAACATAATCTTGCCCATAACAATAAGGCCGATTATAACACCTGAAAATAGAGCTGCTAACATCGGTAATTGTGCAGAAATCTGACTAAAGTCCAAAGAAACTAAGGCTCTAATAATATCATCACCTAAGTCGATTAATGTTTGAAAGTAGCCAACAGCCATTAGCACTGTCGCTCCACTTAACCCAGGGATAATTAAAGAGATCGCAATAACAACGCCGATAAAAAAGACAGTGAAGTAATATGCGCTACCTGTTGAACTTGATTGTTCTTCAATAAATAAAAAACCAACCATAATACACATCGCTATTATGACAACTAACATGTGTTGCCACTGATATTTTTCTACTTTCACTTCTTTTAACAACATCGGGATTGCCCCGATAATAAACCCAATAAATAAAAGCGTTAAAGGAATTGGTGCTTTATCTAAAAATGAACTTAGAAAAACAAATCCAAACCCTAAACCAATAACAACGCCTAAAATATAATGCCAAACTTTAGCTATTGATTTAAATGGTTGTTTGGTAAAGCCGTCAAGTGCTGTAATTAATTCTTTATATATATTTAGGACAGCAGCAACCATTGAACCACTTATCCCTGGAAGTATGCTACCCATACCTACTAGACTTGCTTTAAATATTTTAATAAGATGATTCATAAATGCTCCTTATCTTGTGCTATTAGTAGTTTAGTTGATGTATTCATTTTATCATACTTATGGCCTTGGGTCTATGCCAGTTCTCCTTGGGGTTTTCGTATTTTTTCTTTTTGATACTGAATTCTATAATTTGGATAAAGTTTTCATCGACTTGCGTGTTTAAATGGGCTTATCTAAGCTATTCTTATAAACCTAGATCGTTTGAAAGAGCAATTTTTAGCGGTTCTAACATATTAAACATTTATTCGCTACTTGACCTTCTAAAATCCGGTGAGGCTGCTGTCTTGTTGTTATGGAGTTTATAGTGTTTTATAGGTTGTCTTTATGGAGTTTGTCTCCTTGTCTTAATGGAGTTTTGTTGTTTGTTGAAAATTTAGGTTTGGTAAGGCAACCCTTTGTTATGTGCTTTAAGTATATTTATGTGAACATTGTAATCTAAGTAGATTTTAGCCATCTCTACACCTACTATTTTCTAGATACTCATCTGCATCTTCTTCAATATCAATATCAACAACAAGAGCATCAAAAAGCCCTTGTCCTCATTAGCTTTCTCTCCTTCAATTTTTAGTCATTAGTAATTGAAATAAATCATTTCAATATTTTTCATATTTTTTTACCTCTAACCTTGTTTTCTTGACCAATAATATACATCAGCTTCTTCAATCTTATTAGGAGATGTATAGTCCATAATTTCATCTAGTAGCATCATCTCACTTTTTTTGTTGTGAAAATAATACATCCTTTTAGTCTCATCTGCTGTTGACACCATATGAAACACATGTTCGATTTCAGAATGAATTTTCAAAAAGCTTCTAAACTCATTTAAATGAAATGGTGTAATGTATTCCATATTATCTTTTTTGTTCTTGAACATATTATAATCTAAGGACACATCCTGTGTTACTATTCCAAATGCTTTGTTATCATGATTAATCTCTCTATAAACACCACCTATAGTAACACCTTTCTTTTTACTTACATTATTTATGTACTTTTTGTACTTAGCTATATGTTTTTCAGAGGTTCTTAAAATATTTTCAATGTAAAACTCAATTGAACTTTCTTTCTGCATCTTTTTCACTCTAAATATATTACTCGAACTGTCTTTATCGAATTTCTTTTTCTCCTCTTGAAGCAAACTGCCACCTTTACGAGATTCAGAAGAGTCAAATCTATAGTGTTCAAGCATAATTGTCCTATCATCAAATAAAAGTAAAATATCTGGTGACTCGAAGGGCAACAATAATGGAACTCCAAAATCTCCACACATCAAGTTTGTTAAAAACTTAGCTGATTCTTGCGTAAAACATGATACAAGATTTGAATTCCCCTTTAAAAAATCAGAAAACAAAATAACCTCATTTCGAAACATATACTTCCCCCTTTTTTATATGATTTATACTTACATTCACTTTGATAAGACTTTTTTTATATTCAAATACAATTCAGTCTCAAACTACCAAAAATCAGTATCCACTAACAATTGCTTTAACTCATGATATGTAATAATTTCGAAAGCAACATCCTTAAACTGCGAAATAAATACTTTTTTTGTCACCATAAGATGTCTAAACTGTATTTCACTACTAGAGGTAATATTCATACCCTACATTCTAACATGTCTATATCTTTTCTGTCCTACTTATTGTAACTCTCCAATTTTAACCAATGCCAAAGCATTTAAAACTCCTAAATGTGAATTACAACAAATTTGATAATTTTTAATGTCGCATCTTATCAAACGCCCGAGTTTTCATACCCAACTTGTCACAACCTTCTATGTATATGCTAATACAAGTACTCACTTTTTAAATTTCATACCATTCCAATTTTTTTGCATAAATTCAACTCTTTAATCTTTCAAACAACCAATCGGAACAACATAGATTCCATCTTTCCTTTTGTAAGCAAACTCAGTTCCAGTTAATATCATTAAAAATGAAGGATCTTTCATCTTTTCCGTATTGATTCTTTCGCTTAATTTTATTAAATTCTTAGCTCCTTCATCAATACCATTAGCGCCTAATTTGATTTCTATAGCACCCCAATCACCATTATGAAGATGAATTATAGCATCTGCTTCTAATCCGCTTTTATCTCTATAATGAAATACATCTCCATCAATTGGTTGCGCATATATTCTTAAATCTCTTATACAAAGTGACTCAAAGAATAATCCAAAAGTATTAAAATCATTTAGAAGAGCTTTAGGTGATACTTTTAGAGCAGCAGCCCCTATTGATGGATCTATAAAATGATGTTTTGGCGTTGTTCTAATAGTTGTTTTAGAACGTATAGATGGGTTCCATGCAGGTAAATCTTCTACTACAAAAATACGTCTAAGTGCCACTACATAATTTCTTAGTGTTTCGTCAGACATTGTTCCCTCATCTATTAACATATCATTTATTATTGTAGATGCTTTTGCTTCAGAAGCTATGTTTCGCGCAAGTGATTTTAACAACCATCTTACTTTATTAGGATCTCTTTGCACTCCATCTACTCTTGAAGCATCAGTGTTAATTATTGCTTCAGTATAATCAACTGCTTGACGTAAAGATATTCTTTCGCTTCTTCCAACTGCATTTGGCCAACCACCTCTACAAATAAAGTAAGCGATCTTTTAAATTGTTGTTTTTGATATTCCACTGATATCAATCTGTTTATCAAAAAGTGATTGTAGAGATACTGTTCCATTTGAATCATTTGATTCATATAAACTCATAGGTCTCATCAAAATACGAGATATCCTCCCTGTCCCTGTGTGCATTGTTGAATTATCTTTTGGAACACTAGAACCAGTTAAAATATAAAGCCCAGTTTCTCCTCGTTCATCAACAGAATGCCTTACTGCATCCCACAAGACGGGAGCTACCTGCCATTCATCAAGTAATCTTGGATTATCACCTATTAACAATAATGACGGTTTTATATTAGCAGTTTCCCTATAGCTTTTTGTGTTATCTGGGTTTTGCATGGATAATACGCTCTTTGCTAATTGTTTTGCTGTCGTTGTCTTTCCACACCATTTTGGTCCTTCAATTAGTACTGCTCCTGAATATTCTAATTTATCTTTTAATACTCCATCTAAAATTCTTTTTTTGTATATAATTTTCATTTCTAGTACCTCTTTCTTCAATCATATCACTTGTTTGGCAGTTTGGCAAGTATTTAATTGGCAGTTTGGCTAAATTATGCTTTGTAGTTTGGCAAAACCTTGTTTTAGAGGTGATACAGATGATATGTTCAAAAAATACTAGAAAAAGCAAATATCGAACTTAATGTCAAAAGAATTAAAAGTGAACATTTTACAAGAATTACCAACAAATTACAGAATCTCTATTCACTACAAATGAAAAAACAATCAAATGGCTTAGTTAAGCTGTTTGATTGTTTTTTATCTATTTGAAGTGACAAAGTTGGGGTGTATCACGAAAATAACGCCTCCTATGCCAATAACAAGCCATGGGAGACGCTTAATTTATTCTATTAGATCTCTATTCTAAGGTTTTACCAGTATTCACGTTTTTGCTTGATTAACAAATAAAGGAAAAGCGGACCGCCCATAAAGGCCGTTAATACTCCAACAGGAAGTATTACAGGAGCAATTATAGTTCTTGCTAGAGTATCAGCAACTAACAACATTGCAGCTCCAAAAAATCCTGATGCGGGGACAACATATCTATTGTCCCCACCTATAACCATACGGCAAATATGGGGTGCAACTAATCCGATAAAACCAATAGTGCCGACAAAGGCGACAATAGTTGCCGCAAGCAATGATGAGAAGATCATTGTTATAACCCTGGTTTTTCCGACATCAACACCTAAACTTTTAGCTGCTTCATCTCCTGCAACCATAACATTCAAGTCCCATGTTTTTTTGAAAAGCGGAACAATAAATATAACCATGAAAATAATGACAATGCCTAAAATTGGCCATGTTGCTCTACCGATATCCCCGACCATCCAAAAGACAGTTTCTCTAAGTTCAGCCTCATCAGCGAAAAACATTAAAAACGTTGTAGCTGCTCCGAAAATAGAGCTTATAGCAATCCCGGAGAGAATCATCATTTCCGGCGTAGCCCTTCGGTATTTTGTTAATGCTATAATGAAAAAGGCAGGCACTAATGAAAAAATAAAAGCATTGCCTATTATTAGGAAATTGCCAGCGAAAACACCAAGACCCATAATTATTGCTAGTGATGCACCAAAGCCTGCCCCAGCAGATATCCCTAATGTAAATGGGCTTGCTAGGGGGTTTCGCAGGATGCCTTGCATCATAGCTCCCGATATCCCAAGCCCTGCTCCTGCTAGTATTGCCATTATGATTCGAGGCATTCTCATGTTCCACACTACCACTTCTGGAGCTATTAGATAGTATCTAAAAAAATCATTTACTCCTTCGCGGAAAATAAAGCCAATATTGAAAATTATCTTTGGGATTACCCGTAAAATAATTGAGTATACTTCTAAAACGCTAATTTCAAAAGATCCTAGGGTTGCTGCTATTCCCGAAACTATAAATATTACTAGTGCAATCCAAAGAATAAAAGCTACTTTTCGTAGGTTTCTTTTTTTATACTCTTCCTTTATTGAGGAATTTTTGTCCCGGTTTATATTAGTCATTTACAATTTTTTCTCCTGTCTAAAAATAAGCACGAAAACTAAACGCCAAATTAGCGCAGAGCTTTAATCCATACAAAATAGTTGTTTAACATGTTTAAAAACACTAGTTTTAAAGTGTGAAACTAAATTGATCTATATTTTAATGCACTAAATTCTTTAATGTTTAACGGTGTTCAAGATAAGTACTGATAGAATTAAAACGCACGTTGGAGCCTCTCTGATCTTGATTGAATCCAAACTTGGGTGGGTGTGCTTTAATGCTACATTAAAACTTTACCACTTAAAGAGAGAGAAACAAATATACGGCTTATCTAAACCATTCATTTGGTTTTTCACTTGCAGGTACTAGACTTTACATAGTTCATTAGTAATTCTTGTGACATTATGCCCCATACACTATAAATGATCCGCATTACGTATTTTTTTTGAGATACAATCAGTACTTATCTTGAACACCGTTTAATGCTTTATAGTTTAGCTAATATACTCTTAAAAACAGTCTTTGCTTGTTCTAAATCTTTTGCATCTGGATGTCCTTTTCCAGCGTTATGCAACTTCCGCCGCTCTCTAGTCATTGCGTGTGAATGATCTTTAGGTAACGATTCAAATAGCTTAGTTATTTCTGGAGAAATTTCACCAAAGCAAGTGAATTCGCCCATGACTTCATTGCCGTTTTTAACAAAAAGCTCTTTTATATTATTCATGGATTTTTTAGCATGGTCTGAATCAGGAAATGCTCCAAGAGTCATAAAGATAGCAACCTTTTTATTATGTATTTTTTTAATTGCTACTATAGCATCTTTATCAGCTGTTCCTTTATCAACCCAGAAACCAAAAGCAATAAAATCGTAATCATCGAATAAATCTAAATCATGTACTGCATGAATGCTAGTTTCTTTTGGCATTGTCTCTAAAATTGCATCGGCAACCTTTTTTGTATTTCCCGTTTTACTCGAATATAAAACCAATTTTTTCATTGACGTCTCCTTTTGCTATTAAGCGATTTTGGTAGGGATGACATATGGTATGTTTTTATCTAAAAATATCGTTGAATCAACACCATATACCGCTTTAATGTTGTGTCTAGTCATTACTTTGTTTGGCGCGCCCTCAGAAAATATTTTGCCATCTTTCATCATTATTACACGATCAGCGTATTTTGAGCACAAATTCAAATCATGAATCACAAAAACCGCAGTAATATCTTTTTGTCTAACAATGTCTTTAACAATGTCCATCACTTCTAGTTGATGCATAATATCTAAATCACTAGTAGGTTCATCTAGCAACAATATTTCGGGCTCTTGAGCCAATGCTCGTGCGAGAATTACTCTTTGGTATTCTCCACCGCTTAATTCATTTACGTCTCTCATTGCGAATTGCTCAATTTTTAATAGTTGTAAAGACTCTAATACTTTGTTAATATCGCTATCACTACTTTTCCATCCAAGATGGGGTCTTCGACCCATCATAACGGTATCAAAAACTGTTGTTGGAAATTTGTGAGAAATGTTTTGAGGGACATATCCGATTTTTTTTGCCAATTGCCCTAAAGACAAATTGCTAATATCGACATCATCGATAGAGATCATCCCTTTGTCGATTTTAAGTAACTTATCGATACATTTTATTAGAGTCGATTTTCCGGCGCCATTAGGACCAACAATTCCGACTAGTTCTTTCTTTTTAATGTGCAGCGAAATACTTTTCAAGACTTTTTTATTTCTATATCCAAATTCAACATTATCTACCTTCAATTTCACTTTATCTCTTCCTCCTTTAGAGGTTAATATTTACGAAAATGCGGCTTGGATCATATAGTGATATTCCCTATATGATCCAAGCCTAATTAGTGTTACAAATTTCACCACAACTCAATAATTAATCTCTTTTAGTATAGATAAATGCACCTTGTGTTGAAACATCAAATTCTACACTATGAAAGCGGTCAATAATTTCTTGATGCACTTTTTCGGCACAAAAATCAAATTGATCAGGGTACCATTCTTCTACTAAAGCTATAATTGTTACAATGAAATGTGGGGATGCCGCTATTTCAACTGCTACAACGGTGATGCCAAAGTTTTTGACTGCATCCACTTGTGAAAGCCCTGTTGCTCCTGAAAACAGACCATGCATTCTTTCGAATTCGCTGTAATTTTCACCAACGTATCCAGCGTTAAACAAAGCCCAAAGAACAGCTTTTTGAGGGTTTTCTGCCATTATCCATTCTAGAGTAACATCAGAAAATCTTCCCATTTCGTGTGTTATTGGTCGCCCTCCAGCCATACCAATCAGTTCATAGGAAGAACCTTGTGGGCCAATTGCTAACCATCCTGTTATATCTTCAGGATTTTCAGCTCCAAGTGGTCTTTCTAGTTTGCCGAAAAAGACTGAGACTCTATCTTGGGCTGCAATAGATTGTGTGAACTTGGTAATTGGCGTTAAATAAGATCTTACAAATTCAATATATTCTGCAGCTCTTTCTTCAGCATCTAACAAAGTTGCTAGTTTTTCTAAGGTTGGAAACAAAATAGAAGCTACACCAAAATTTAGGCTAACGACTGTAACGTTAGTTCCAGAAAGGCTCTCTTGGAGTGCAATCGCACTTTGTCCTCCTCTAGCAAGAACAATTACGTTGTCGTAATTTAATGCTATTGAAGTTATTTTTTCAACATCTGGAGACCTTCTATTACCAACTGAGGGAAGGTCTAAAAACCTTGGGAAAAACGTTGTTTCTAATCCGAGGCGTTCTGGTGTACCAAGGATAAGGTTTTCTTTGCCTAAAATACTAATTGCTCTAGCTCCAGAGCTAGCAAGGGGGATAATACCATCAATTTCTTGGGTAATAGTTATTGTAACGTCGTTTGCATCAATAATTGATATCGGAAGTCTTTCGGCGACTTCTTTATCACCATCTTCAATTTTATCGACGTTACATCCAAACAATATTAATGTAAAGGCCAGCATAAGAGTGACCAATAATCCTTTTTTCATTCTAATCTCCTTGATCTTATAGTTTTTGTGGTAAACCACAATATAAGTAATATTAATAAGCGGTTTATTAAAAGGCTAGTTCGGTGTTTCAGTTAAACACAAATTACCTCCTTATTTATAATAAACTAGAGATATTATAATAAACACTCACTTTTATTCAAAGTATACTATTTGAAGTATTCTTTGTCAATCAATATCCCTTTTGAAATCAGAATAAATCTATTAAGGGAAATAAGTCTACATATTATAATAAATAACGTATTATATGTAAAAGCTCAAACGATACATACATTGCTTTTTGTAAAAATGTGGCAGTATTTAGGGGCGGTGGTTTTAAAGCAGTTTAGATATAATCAGTAAAGTAGTGTAACTATTGTGAATAAGTGTTTATGTAAAACCTGATGAACGGGTTATGGAAATTAAAAGGGGTTGTCGGTAAATAGTTTTTCTGATAAATCCCAATAAAAAACAATGAAACCTAGAAAACACGCTTAAACGAGCTAAAAAGTCTAGGTTTTTTTGTTTTTTTAGCATCCTTAAAAAAGCTAGCATCTTCTAAATTGTGGATAACTTTTGTTACTTGATGTTTTTCATCAATTCATCTCGTAATTGATGAATTCTTTAAGGGTTCCCGCTTTGAAACGATGATACTTATTAATGTTTCTAGCGATTGCATAAACAGCAAATTCTTTATAACCTTTATCAATCGACCGGTGGTTGACTCTTGTGAATCCATCGTTATGTTTCATATCTCCAAAATCCTTTCAGTCTGAATTGATCTCACTTGCCTTTCATAAATTCCTTGTTCACTATGAATGTTATTATTCGCGGCTAATTTAAGTTCTTCCCAATTGTGATTAATACGCATTTTCTTATTAGCGTTTTTGTGTTTTTCTTCATTGTAGTTATAAAAGCACCTATCTTTAAAAAGGCAGCCCTTACATGATTTAGATCTATAAATTTTCTTGTTGTGACAAATATATTGATATTCATTGCCGACACTAACTCGTTTCATATTGTAGTGTTTACCGATGTTATTTTGGTATTTTCTTGTTTTTTGTGTTTCATGGGAGTTCAGTTTAATAAAAGCTTCAATCTGATTATCTCGGCAAAATGCTAAGTTTTTCTCGCTACAATACCCACTATCAGCAGTAACAGTTTCTAATTTAACATTAGTCATTAATTCATGTTTTGACAAAACAGGAATTAAGGTATTATAATCTGTTCTGTCATTTGAGACATAAACGTTTGTTATAAAATAGCTTCGCTATATTGTAAGTTATAAGCTGGCTTTAGTTGCCCGTTTAACATATGATCGTTTAAAAGAATCTATGTCTTAATTGTCCTAAAAAGGGTTGCCTTACCATAAACTCTATTTCTATCAGTATTTCAAATAATCCATAGACTCATGGTAAACTATAAATAAATTGTTTTAGCGGGAGAATTGAAATGGCACTAAAAAAAAATAGATTGTTAATTGACCTTGATAAATTAAGAGACCTCATTCACGAAGAAGAAAAAGCACAAAATGGAACTCCCATTTCCATTTGCACCGATAATGTGCTAAAAGAGATTGCAGCAAATAAGCCGCTTAAAAAGGGTGATTTTTTAGCGATTTCAGGAATAAGCAAAGATTTTATCAATAAATACTCCTCTAGATTTATAAAAGTAATTTCAACACATCAAAATTCCTCTATAAAAGTAGTTTCTGTATCTAAAAAAGCTCATAAAATACTAGACACTTATAAAGATCGGTTAACAAATATTTCTAACCGAAATCCTAACCTTTATATGGGCAAGATTTCAAAAAGAATTAGCTTTGATTTATCACTGCTATACATAAAAAATAGCCTTTACTCCTTTTTGACTAGCAACAAAGTCTCTACTGTGAAACTTGATTTTGAAGCTAATGCAAAAGGAGAAAAACTCAGAAGAGATATTATAACGCTTTACCGTGAAACAAATAAATATTTCAAAGAAACCGGTTCATATGATTTCTACATCGCTTATCCCTATATTGAAGGGGTCTTTAAAAAAGATACTTTTGCTATCAAAGCACCGCTTCTATATTTTCCTGTAAAACTTAAAAGATCTAGAAATGAATTTTCAATTGTTAAAGATAAGGATAAAGATATATTATATAATCGTGATTTGTTGCTAGCTACTACGAAAATGGAACGAAGTAAAAGTGATTTTATCACCCCTTTTCTTGCAGAGTTCAATATGGACATTCTAGCTAAAACCGTTATTCCTTTTTA
>CAZDCS010000001.1:29600-32231 GCA_964504015.1 uncultured Mariniplasma sp.
CACAAAACCATTGAAGAATCTAGTTTAACCTACATTAATGAAATAAATCACTCCCAAGAAAAAGTTCTTTCTTTTTTAGATAAGGATAAAAAACTAGTTATTTGGGGGCCCCCGGGAACCGGTAAGAGTCAAACAATAACTAGTTTGATTGCTTCTGCTGTTTTGAAAGGCGAAAATGTCTTAGTCGTCAGTGAGAAAAAAGTTGCTTTAGATGTTATTTACTCAAGATTAAAAAATAGTTCTAGATATGCGATGTTCATCGATGATGCCGAAAATAAGCACGCTTTCTATAATAGGTTAAATGCCTTTATTAACCCTTCTCCTCCCAAAAGAACTTTAAACAATGATTTTTTTGAGTTAGAAAATGAGATTAAAGAAATATTATCGACAATGGATAAATCACTTGATTTGTTATATAATCAATCAACTAAGGATGTAGCTATTTATAAATTGTATTCTAGATACATTAAGGACCGAGATATTATCTCTGGACTTTCCCCTAAAAACATCTATCAGATGTTTATTGATGTTTATCATACTCCACTCTTTAGCGATATTGCTTTATTAGAAAAAACATTTGCTCAAGAACGGCATCTAAAAGATTATCTTGATTTTTCAAAAATGATAAATTCATTTCCTCTTTTGTTAAAGTTAGAATCCAAGATTAGCCGAAGCAACAAAATTGAATTCGAAGAATTCACTAAGAGTTATGAAACCTATATCACTCAAAGTCAAAAAGCAGGTTTCTTTAAAAAAAGAAAACTCAAAAAACAGTTTATCAAAACTAGTCGAAACAAACTATTGTTTATGACTAAAAAGAAATCAGTTGACTCTAAATATTTGAAACTGCTAATTAATGATGCATCACTACACACATATATAGCTAGTAATATTAACAGATTGAACAAGCTTGTTGCTAAACATGAGAAATTAACAAAAAACGAACTACTGTTTTTAGATATGCTTCAATTCAATCACCGTTTAAAAGACTATCCAAGTATCCACAAGTATAGACAGTATTTATTCGATGCTTATTACACTGGATATTTAGAAGAAATAAAGACAAAAAACCAAAGCTTCTTATATATACTTGATAAATACCAAGAAAAAATTGAAAGGTTAGATCTTTTACTTGGAGAAAAAAGAACTGTCTTATCAGAGTCTTTTGAAATGGAGCTCTATAAGTATGCCTTAAACTTTTCAAACACAAAACGTATTATTGATATTAAGAGAGCTTTAGAGAGCAAGAGAAAAATTAGCCCCAAAGCCTTTATTGAGTTTTTCCAATTAGAGCTAATGAATAATATTAGAATTTGGATGATGACTCCAGAAGTAGTAAGTCAACTGATCCCCCTTGAATACGGGATGTTTGATCTAGTTATATTTGATGAAGCTTCACAAATGTATGTTGAAAAAGGTATTCCTTCAATCTACCGGGCAAAAAAAGTAATTATTGCAGGCGACCCTAAGCAGCTTAGACCCTCTAGTTTAGGAATCGGCAGACTAGATGATGACGATGACTTATATGAAAATGAGTTAATTAAAACTGCTTCTCTTGATGCGAAAAGCTTGCTTGATTTAGCTCGTTATAAATTTAGAGAAACCATTCTTAATTATCACTACCGATCTGAATATGAGGAATTGATCGCTTTTTCTAACCACGCTTTTTATGAGGGAAGACTTATCACTTCGCCTAATCAACACTTTAGCAAAGCTCCACCAATTGAGTATGTTTATGTCAAAGACGGAGTTTTCCACAACAGAGAAAATAAACAAGAAGCACACCAAATCGTAAAATTAGTTAAAAAAATATTTCGTGAACGAAAAAATAATGAGTCGATAGGCATTATAACATTTAACAGCACACAAAGAGATGCTATTGAAAACTTGATTGATGAGGAACTATTTAAAAAAAGTGTTTTTCAAAAGAAGTTTGAACAAGAACTTCTTAGAACTGATAATGAGCAAGATACAAGTTTGTTCATTAAAAATATCGAAAACGTCCAAGGAGACGAAAGAGATATTATAATTTTTTCGATGGCTTATGCAAGAGATCCTTTTGGCAAAGTCAAAAGGATGTTTGGTTGGTTAAATACTGATGGGGGCCAAAATAGATTAAATGTTGCGATTAGTCGAGCTAAAAAGAAAATATATTTTGTTTCTTCTCTCTATCCTGAAGAGCTGAAAGTTGATGATTTGAAAAATGCTGGTCCTAAATTACTAAAACACTATATGCGATATTGCTACTTTATTTCTACCAACAACACTGAAATGGCGAAAAAGGTTTTGTATAGCCTTAATGCAGCAACAGAAGAAATCGCTGTAGACCAACTCACACAATTAATCACTAGTGTTAAAAAACGATTAGAAAATAATAAATACATCGTAAAAACATCACTTGGTATTGGTAATGAAAGCATTGATCTAGGAATCTATAATGAAGAGACTTCATCATTTATGCTCGGGATAATATGTGATGTTAAAAACACTCCGACATCAAGTGCTAGAAAAGACTTGTTCCATATGGAAAAATACTTAAAAACAAGAAATTGGACTATTTATCGCGTTTTCTCTTCAAATTGGTATGTTGACCCTAATAAAGAAATGCGAAAGATTAGACAACTACTAAAA
>CAZDCS010000001.1:32331-33812 GCA_964504015.1 uncultured Mariniplasma sp.
AAATTGGTATGTTGACCCTAATAAAGAAATGCGAAAGATTAGACAACTACTAAAACAAACCGGAGGTTCTAAATGAAATTTTTGATAATATATCTAATAATCATTAATTTAATGGCGTTTTCATTATATGGGGTGGATAAAGAAAAAGCGAAAAGGAATCTTTGGCGTATACCAGAGAACTCTTTACTACTCTTTTCTTTACTGGGTGGTGGAATTGGATCAATAATCGGTATCAGGTTTTTTAGGCATAAAACCCAAAAACTAAAGTTTAAAATCCTAGTTCCTTTATTAACCCTTATCTCATTTTTACTAATATACTTCATCTACGGGCTCCTATAACTTATCTAGATATACCTGCTATGTTTAATCATCAACTAAAGCAATACTTGAACATTCATCTTATTGTTGCTATATTTTAAGACTATGCTATAATAAATGAAGGTGACTAATTATGAATGAATTTATCGAAATATTAAAATATGCTTTGCTTGGAATTATTCAAGGAATAACAGAGATATTCCCTGTTTCAAGTAGTGGACATCTTACGCTTTTTGGCCATTTTTTTGGAATTGATTTCGCCAATCTAACAGTCTTTTTAATGATTACAAATACAGGATCATTTTTAGCTTTGTTTTTCTTTTTTAGAAAAGACATCTTGCAACTAGTTACTGGTAACTGGCGTTACCTAGTTAAAAAAGACTCTTCTTATAAAACTGATTTTCATTATGTTGTTAAACTGTTGATTGCTGTTATCCCAATTGGTATCTTTGGTTTTTTAGTCAAAGATTATTTACCACAAGATTTGCTTTTTGTTGGTATCTCTTTATTAGTTACTGGTAGTTTGTTATATTTTGTTTACCGAGTTAGAGATGTCCAATGGAAAAACGAAGTCACTTGGAAAAACGCCTTAATTATTGGGTTTTTCCAAATGCTCGCAATCTTCCCCGGGATTTCTCGCAGCGGAATAACAATGGTCGGTGGTTTAGTTCAAAAAATTGAGTTACGCAAAATACTTAAGTTCTCCTTTTTAAGTTACATCGCTGTTTCGATTCCCGTTTCTTTTTTAGGAGTTTATGAGGCTTTAAATGTAACTGAGCCCATTAACATTATTGGGTATGGATTGGCTTTTATCATGAGTTTTGTTTTTAGTCTAATTTCGGTCCGCTTTTTATATGATTATGTGAAAATTAAAAATCTCATTTATTTTGCTATCTATTGTTTTGTTATCGGTTCATTAGCGATTATCTTATCCTTTTTATAGATTCTTGCTACGCACAGTGTAGCGAAAAACAATTAAACCGAATTCTAAGGCTATCCTCTAACACTTGAACTCAAGTGTTTTTTTATTTTATTGTGCGAAAAAGTCTCCCTCTACCTTTCTAAATTCAATAGCTAGAGATTCCCTTAATCCCGTTGTTACAGTTCCTTTTTTCTTTGTTGACTGCATGAGGGAAATTTGGTATCATTTCTATGGATCATTA
>CAZDCS010000002.1:0-10061 GCA_964504015.1 uncultured Mariniplasma sp.
TATAGCAAAGAAGAGACACCTTCTGTAGCAGAGTTCTACATACATTTAGACAATAAGATGTATGAGCATAAAGAACAATTCAATAAGGACATGAAGTTGCATAAAACATAGAAATCAGTTCCAGATAACAAAAAAGAAAAAGAGCTAAATTCTATGCCAATAGAATTTAGCTCTTTTATATTAAAGGATATTCTAACTATTATGAATAACAACTTGAGGAAAAGGTATTTCAATGTTGTTGTCATCAAGGATTTGCTTAACTCTAGCTCTCATTTCTCTTTCAACCGCGTAGTGTTGTTCGCATTCTGTTTTAGCAATAACACGCATATTGACACTACTATCTGCTAGTGATATAACCCCTATTACCACGGGGTCTTCGATTATTTCTGGATAAGAAGTCCTCATTTCTTTTAATTCTTGGTTTAATAACGCAGTAGCTTTATCAACGTTTTCCTTATAAGCGATGCCAAATTCAACAATCGCTATTGAATAATTTCTTGAATAGTTTATCAAAGATGTGATTTCTCCGTTAGAAAGGATCTTGAGGTCACCTTTCCAGTTAGTTAGTTTTGTTGTTTTTAAGCCGATATCAACAACATCTCCCTTAAACCCTTGAACTTCAATTCTATCACCTACTGAAAAGTGATCCTCAAAAATAATGAAAAACCCATTTATTAAATCATTAATGAATTTTTGAGCACCAAGACCGATTACTAAACCTAGAATACCTAGACCAGCTAATGCAGGTGCAATATCAATACCCCATAAGCTTAGAATAATCAAAATAGTGGCAATCGAGACTGAATACTTGAAGACACTTCTAGCGATTTTAGTAATTGTTACTTTTCGTTTTTGGTTTGGACCTTTTTTTGATGCAATGCGGTTTAATGTTACTCTAGAAATTTTCAAAATGAATATTGAAGTAAAAATAACAACAAGGCTACTAAAAATTTGGGTTATGCTTTGTTCGATTCCCCCAATCAATGAAGTAAAAGAAGCTAAAATGTATTTATAGGCTTCTATGCCCCAAAGTTCTAGAAGAAATGATGTAGCAGTGATTAATGCGAAAAACGAAAATAAATAAATAAGAATAATTAAGATTTTTTTGAGACTTTGTTCGTGCTTTCGCATAAAGAGCATTTCTAGCCAAAATAACAAGAAAAGCGCAATAATAATAATTCCAGTCACTAAAACATTGGACATAACTGTTGTAAGAAATAGTGTGGTTAGCATATAAATCTCCCTTCGAGTTTGATTATATTATATCATGTTTACAAACAAAACAATAATTGGAGAGAATTGATAAAAAAATGGGTTTTATTTCATGATAGCTCCTTAAAATGATACAATAGATTTAGATTTTGAAAGGTTGATGAAGTTGAAAAGAGATCACAAGCTAACACCTTATTACACTAAGGTCTTAAAATATGCGAATTCAAAAATAGTTTCTCACGATGTGCCCGGACACAAACTAGGACAGATCGAAAATGAGATGATGGACTATACAGGAAAAAACATGTTCAAATTAGACGCTAATACAGCGAGAGGTCTTGATAACTTAAGTAGACCTACTGCAGCAATCAAGGAAGCGTCTGAACTAATGGCAGATGCCTTTGGTGCTCAAAAAGCATATTTATTAACCGGCGGAACAACGTTGGGTATTTTAGCGATGGTAGTGTCAGTTTGTCGCGCTGAAGATAAACTGATTCTTCCTAGAAATGTCCATAAATCAGTAATCAGTGCACTTGTTTTAAGTGGTGCAGTTCCAATATTTGTCAACCCTAGCATTGATAATGAGTTAGGGATAGCGAACCATATGGAATTAAACGACATTAAAGATGCCGTTAAAGATCACCCGGATGCGAAAGCTATTTTCATTATTAACCCAACATATTTTGGTGTTACAAGCGATCTAGCCGAAATTGTTAAATTTTCACATAGTAAAAAGATGATAGTTATGGTTGACGAGGCGCATGGTTCTCATTTTCAATTTTCTGAAAAACTGCCAATTAGCGCTATGCAAGCCGGTGCAGATATGAGCTCTTGTTCGCTCCATAAAACGGTAGGTTCTTTAACTCAAAGTTCAATCTTGATTACACAAGGTGATAAAATTGATCATATAAGATTAATGTCAACGATTAATTTAATCCAATCGACATCACCTAGCAGTCTGTTATTGTCAAGTTTAGACGTTTCCCGAAAAAAAATGTATTTCCAAGGTAAGACAAAAATCGAAAAATTGCTGAAAATGACTCATAAAACACGTAGTGAAATTGACGAAATACCAGGATTTAAAACAATGAATAAAGACCGATTTCTAGCAAATAATGCGTTTGACTACGATGAAACTAAAATAGTTATCAAAGTATCAGATCTGGGCATAACAGGCTTTGATGTTTATAATGAACTTTTTGATGATTACAAAGTGCAAGTGGAACTCGCTGAAACACACCTGATTCTCGCTGTTTTGTCAATTGCTACAAAACAATGCGATCTAGATGCATTGCTAAAATCACTAAGACATATTAGTGACAAATATAGTCCCTTAAATCTTGAAGTGCTAAAACCTAAGATTAAATACAGATTTCCTCAAACATTCACACGGCCAAGAGAAGCCTATCACGCACCCAAAAAATATATCCCCTTAGAACAATCAGTTAATGAAATAGCGGCAGAATCAGTAATGATCTATCCACCGGGAATCCCCTTATTGATTCCAGGAGAGATTATTAGTCAAGAAATTTTAGAAGATATCGCTTTTTACAAGCGAAGCGGATCAATGATTTTAAGTGATACCGAAACAGGGTTTATTAAGGTTATTGATAAGAAGCGTTGGAAAAAATGGGAAGAAAAAAATAAAAATACGACTAAGATCTAAGCATCAGATAAGCATATTTTAATTAGTTTTATGGGGTATTTGTAGTAAACACATTAGTCAAAGTGCCCTGTTTTCTTTTTAAAAACTGTGAACTTATTATTATAAGTAAGTTCTTTTTTTTTATAAACAAGCATACCTAATATATATCTAGCAAAATATAGAGCAAATCCTTAGGTTTAACACATGCAGTTTAGTATAATTATAGTGTAATAAAAGGAGGCGGTAACTCATGTTATTCAGTGATTATAACCCATTACAAGGAAAGAGATTAGAGATTTTAGATTCATCAGCAACAATTGTTAATGCGAAACTAGAGCCAAAGTTATCTAGAGAAAAGCTAACAAATATGTATAAAATAATGGCGCTAGGGCGCATGACGGATATAAAAGCAGTTCAATACCAAAGACAAGGTAGAATGCTAACATATGCACCAAATAAAGGACAAGAAGCTGCGCAAGTCGGTCTTGCTGCGGCACTTGAGAAAAAAGATTGGCTGGCGCCATCATTTAGAGAAATGAATGCTCTATTGTACCGAGGTGTAACATTAGAACAAATATTTCTTTATTGGTCTGGTAATGAGTGGGGAAACCACTTTGATAAAGATGTTAGAGTTTTACCAATTAACGTCATTATCGGTTCTCAAATAAACCATGCAGCAGGGATTGCTTATGCTAGTAAGATACTGAAAAAGAAAGAAGTAGCGGTTGCAGTAGTTGGTGATGGTGGAACATCACACGGCGAGTTTTATGAAGGGTTGAACTCTGCTGCAACATTTGATGTAGCACTTGTTGTTGTTATCCAAAACAACCAATACGCAATTTCAACACCGCGTTCAAAAGCTTCAAAGGCTAAAACATTAGCTCAAAAGGCAATTGCTTTTGGCATTCCTGGTATTCAAGTTGACGGAAATGATGTTTTAGCGATGTATGTTGCTGTCAAAAAAGCAGTCGAATATGCCAGGTCTGGAAAAGGACCAGTTTTAATTGAAGCAGTTACTTACCGCTTAGGAGCACATACAACAGCTGATGATCCTACGATATACCGCAAAGATGAAGAAGTGAAAGAATGGGAAAAAAAAGATCCGCTAATTCGCTTCAAAAAATACTTAATTGACAAAGGGTACTGGAGCGAAGAAGAAGATAAGAAGTTAGAAGAAGAAAATTTAAAAATAGTAGGGGAAACATTTAAAAAAGTAGAAAAATCCGGTTTCTCAAAACTAAAAGACATCTTTAAATATACTTATAAAGAAATGACACCTCAGTTAACAGAACAATATGAAGCATATAAAGCGCACCTTGAAAAAGGAGGTAATTAATTATGGCAGCCATTACATTATTAGCAGCAATAAACCAAGCTCTTGACCAAAAAATGGAAGATGATTCAAGAGTTGTTGTATTTGGTGAGGATGTCGGATATGAAGGCGGAGTTTTTAGAGTTACTGCAGGCTTGCAGAAAAAATATGGAGTAGGCCGTGTCTTTGACACTCCAATTGCTGAAGCAGCAATTACAGGTAGTGCTGTAGGGATGGCTATAAATGGACTAATTCCTGTAGCAGAAATCCAGTTTGATGGTTTTGTTTTCCCTGGTTATACCGAAATAGTGACGCATATGGCCCGGTATAGAAACAGATCAAGAGGAAGATATTCATTGCCTATTGTTGTGCGCCTGCCTGTTGGAGGAGGTATAAGAGCCTTAGAACACCACTCTGAGAGCTTAGAGACACTGCTGGGAGCTATTCCTGGACTAAAAGTAGTTATCCCTTCAACGCCTTATGATGCTAAAGGGTTACTCATTTCAGCAATTGAAGATCCGGATCCAGTTATTTTTATGGAACCTAAAAGAATATATCGTGCTGGTAAGCAGGAAGTTCCTGAGCAAATGTATAGAATACCTATAGGCAAGGCTAGAATTGTCAAACAAGGTACAGACATTACTGTTGTTGCTTGGGGAGCTATTGTTCGCGAAGTACAAAAAGCAATGGAGTTGATTAAGGATGAAAATATTAGTGTTGAATTAATTGACCTAAGGTCAATTAACCCAATTGATGAAGAAACTATTATCAATTCAGTTAAAAAAACAGGACGCTTTTTAGTTGTACAAGAAGCAGTTAAAACATATGGTCCTGGAGCAGAACTTATGGCACTAGTAAATGAAAAAGCATTTCTACATCTTGAGGCTGCCCCAGCAAGAGTTACGGGGTTTGATATAACGGTGCCACTAGCTAAAGGCGAACATTATCATTTTGTTCAACCTAGTCGAATTGCTGCTGGTATTAAAAAAACGGCTCGTTTTTAGGAGGATATTATGTATGATTTTAAATTTGCCGATATCGGTGAAGGCATCCATGAAGGAGTAATATTGACATGGAATTTCAAAGTGGGTGACTATGTTAAAGAAGGAGAAACTTTAGTTGTTGTTGAAACAGATAAAGTTAATGCAGAACTGCCATCACCTGTGGATGGTATTATCACAAAAATAGGTGCTAGAGAAGGAGAAACAATTAATGTCGGTGAGACAATAGTGATTATTGATGATAACAAAGAATCTGACATCAAAAAAGAAGACAAGAGCCCTAAAAAAGAAGTAGGGGCGAGTGTGATCGGTGAAATTGAAGTTTCATCTGATTTGATTGAAGAAAGCACCGAGACCCGGACTGAAAAAAAGGTAGCTAGCCAAAGAGTTTTAGCAACACCTGTTGCTAGAGGGCTTGCTAAAAGTCTCGGTATTGATATTAAAACCATTTCAGGAACTGGTGAACAAGGTCGAGTTCTTAAAAGTGATATATATGATTTTTCTAAAGCAAATGAGAAAAATGAGCAATTAACTTCAGTGTCTAAAGTTGCTATCAACCCACAAAGTAATGTGGAATATGTGCCAATTAGCAAACTGCGCAAAGCGATTGTCAAAGGGATGACTTTATCAAAACAAATTATCCCTCATACTGTTTTAATGGATGAGGTTGTCGTTGACAAACTTGTCGAACTCAAGACTAGTGTAAAACAGCAAGCAGCTGCACAAGACATTAAGTTAACTTATATGGCATTTATTATGAAAGCGGTTATTATTGCTTTAAAGAAATTCCCTAGTTTTAATTCGAGCTTTGATCAAGAAAATGAACGATTAATATTAAAGAAGTTTATCAATTTAGGGGTAGCAGTAGACACACCAGATGGATTGATTGTGCCAAACATTAAAGATGCTGATAAAAAAACAATTTTAGAACTAGCTAGAGAATTAAGCGAAGTTGCCAAGGCAACGGTAGAGCGAAAAGTTCAGCTTGCTCAATTGCAAAATACAACTTTTAGTATCACAAATTTTGGCGCCGCTAATGTTGCATACGGAACACCTATTATCAACCACCCTGAAGTTGCTATTTTAGGGGTTGGCAGAATTGAACAAAAGCCGGTTGTTAAGAATGGTGAACTAAGAGTAGCATATGTTTTACCGTTATCATTTGCTGTCGATCACCGGGTGATAGACGGAGCAGATGCAGGTCGCTTTTTATCTTTAATTAAGTCTTTATTAAATGACCCGATGATGTTACTATTAAGTTGAGGTGAATGTTGATGAAAAATTATGATATTATTGTTTTAGGCGGTGGGCCAGGAGGTTATGTAGCAGCTATAAAAGCGGCCCAAATGGGTGCGAAAGTCGCGCTAATTGAAAAAGAAGTTGTTGGTGGCGTCTGCCTAAATCATGGTTGTATACCGACAAAAACATTGTTAAAAAATGCAAAAGTGTATAAAACAGTTCAAAAAGCGCAAGACTTTGGTGTGATAATTAATGATAATATTTCTTTTGATTGGTCAAAAATGCTAAAGCGAAAAAATATTATTGTTAAAAAACTAACACTTGGAATTAAAGGGTTGCTCAAAAAAAATGGAGTCGAAGTTTTTTCGGGATTCGGCAATGTGATTTCAAATAATCAAGTAGAAATTAACAAAGAAATTATTACTGCTAAAAATCTAATTCTAGCAACAGGAGCAAGCCCTATAATACCACCTATTAAAGGCTTAAAAGAGGCTTATGATAAAGGGATTGTTGTTACAAGCAAAGAATTACTTCAAATAAAAGAAGCACCAAAAACACTAACTATTATCGGTGGGGGAGTAATTGCTGTTGAATTTGCTACTATTTTCTCTTCACTGGGTTCAAAAGTCATAATTATTGAGAAACTAAATCGCATTTTACCAGCGATCGATGATGAAGTTAGAACTACTTATGTCAAATTATTGAAAAAAGATGGAATTGAAATTATTACTAATGCACAAGTAACAGCAATCAATGACAATGAAATTACATATTCGCACAACGAGAAACAACAAAAAACAACTGCGGATGCTATTTTAGTTGCTGTCGGCATGGCTCCTAATTTAGGCGGACTAGAAAAAATTCAGTTAAAGATAGTTAACAAAGCTGTTGAAACCAATGAAAAAATGCAAACTAGTGTTGCTAATATTTATGCTATTGGTGACCTAAATGGCAAATACATGTTAGCTCATGTTGCATCAGCTGAGGGTATTGTTGCAGCTCTAAATATTATGGGTGAGAACAAAGCAATGCGGTATGACCGCATTCCAAGTGCGATTTATGGTTCACCAGAGGTTGCAGCAATTGGAATGAATGAACAAGAAGTAATCGATAAAGGTATAGAATATGAAGTATCCTTGTTTCCTGTAGCAGCAAATGGTAGGGCTATGGCAGATAATGAAAAAGATGGATTTGTCAAATTGATTGTCGATAAACAATTTAAAGAAATAATTGGGGCGCATATTTTAGCATATAACGCATCAGAACTGATCTCTGAGATAAGCATGACACTTGAGTTAGAAGGTACAGCTTATGAGCTTGCACACGCTATTCATCCACACCCGACATTATCAGAAATGATTATGGAGGCTGCGCATGGAGCTACCGGAAAACATATTCATCTATAATGCATTATATATCAAATGGAAAAACAAAAAGGTAATTGCTATACTTGGCAATTACTTTTTTGTTTTAAAGTATTTCTTGTAAAATAGATAGTGACATTTAAAAAATATGGTAAAATGATAGTAAGTAGGTGCAAAATGAACTTTTTGTTAATGTATAATCCTGTAAGTGGGAAGGGTGATTTTAAGACGAAGTTACCCTATATTAAAAAGTTATTTGATAAGACAAATCACTCCTTGACCATATATGAGTCTAGGGCGCCAAAAGACTTAGAGAACGTAGCTTATGAAAAAGCACTAAAGTATGATATCTATTTAGTTGCAGGCGGGGATGGAACTATCAATGAAGTAATTAACGGGATGATGAAAGTGACCATCAGGCCTATTTTAGGAGTTATTCCTAGTGGAACATCTAATGATATTGCTGCTATTTTTGGGATTAATAAAAACTTAAAAAGATCTTTTAAAATCTTTTTCGGCAAAAAGCCAGTTCTTATGGATATTAATCAAATCAATGATCGATATTTTGCTTACACCACTGCATCAGGTATTTTATCGAAAATAAGTTATGACGTTTCTAGAAGGCATATTAAAAAATATGGCTACTTAGCATATGTTATCGCCGGAGTAAAGGATTTTGTGCTAGATTATAGATATCCTATTAAAATTAAGTATGATAACAAAATCATTAGTTGCGAGTGCATTATGGTTTTGGGGTTAAGTGCAAATCGGGTGGGCGGAAGACGTTTGGTAAATTTCTCTAAGGCTAAACTAAATGATGGGTTATTTGAATTGCGCCTTTTTACAAGAGGTGAAAAACTTTGGCGTTTCCGGCTATTGTCTTCCTTAGCTTTGGGGGGGAAGAAATGGGGAGAAGACTATCATGTCGTATCAAGTCATTTTGAAATAGAAACAAGTCCAAAAATCCCATGGAACGCAGATGGAGAGTATTCTTGTTCAGGGGATGTGATAATTAAAACACATCAAGAGGTTTTAAAGGCTTTTGTTAGTGACAAAACAAAAAGGAAGTTTTTTTAAAGGAGTTACAAGGTTCTGGTGCTACAAAAAAGAGGTTAATTATGCGAAATGAAATGTTTGCAAATATCTGTATAACTAAGTGTTATATATAGTAAAAAAAGGGGGAAACATGGAAAAAAAACAAGCAATAAATATTACAAGAATGGTTGCTATACCACTTATCTTAATTACTATTTTTTCAACTAGTATTAGTGTATTGGGGTTTATTATTGCAACCTCAATATTCGAACAAGAAACTATCTCTAGTGGAATTGAAATAACGGAGATGTTTTCGCTTGAGGTAACAGATTACTTGGAAAGAGAGAGGTGCGCTTTAGAAGAATTGAACGAAAGAATGATGGTTGTTGGACGAACAGTAATCAAAAACAGGGTTTTATTAAGTGATGAATATTTAACGGAATTTATTGAGATGACAGATGTTAGGCATATCTATTGGTACAACCCTCAGGGTGTTATTTTGTATGATGGGAGACGTGAGTTTATAGGTTGGCAAGCTAAAGAAGGAGATCCAATCCATGATTTTATGATTAGTGGTCTGCCGTATTACATTGGGGAAATAAGAAAGGACACAGATGCTGAAGAGTTTCATAAAAATATCTATATTAGAGCTAATGATGGCTATTTTGTTCAAGTTGGTGTTTCAGCTGATGCAATTCTTGCTAAAATTGAGCAATTCCAGATCCAAGTAGTATTGGATGATTTAATAGAGAGGAAAAAGAATGTTCTTTATGGCAAGATAGTTACCCCTGACATGATTGTTGCTGCTCATACGAATAGAGAAGGGATTGGGAAATACGATTCTGACAATGAGAATTATTTAGAATCATTGAATAGTGAAATAACGCTGGTTCATAAAGTGTATTATCCGAGACTAAATGAGAATGCGTTGGAGATTATCTCTCCTATTGTCTTTGATGGTGAAGTCTTTGGCATTCTCATTTTGGGATATTCATTAGTTGAACAAAGACAAATAACTGTTGTTTTGACGACAATTTTTACAGGTCTAACCGTTGGTTTTATTATTTTCTATGTTTTAGCTCAGCAATTCCAAGTGGTAATGCCTTTGAAAAAACTAAATACTAGAATGGATAGAATTAATCTAAACAAAATTAAGTATCGTGAGCCAATTGCGAAGGAAGGGACATTCTCAGGGCTATATAACACCTTAACTATTCTAATTAATAGAATAGTAGACAGTAATAACTCTAATA
>CAZDCS010000002.1:10080-14247 GCA_964504015.1 uncultured Mariniplasma sp.
GATATCAATAATCAGTTGTTAATTGATAATTTGACAAAAATACCAAATCGCTTTGCATCTAACAGTGTAATTACTGAAAAACTTGCGAATAATTCACTTTATGCATTAATGTTTTTAGATATAGATGATTTTAAAATATTTAATGATACCAAAGGTCATGGATTCGGGGATGAAATTTTGATAGAGGTAGCAACTGTTTTAAATCATTTACGAAATGATAATATTTTTGTTGCTAGATATGGCGGAGATGAATTCATCTTTTTACAAGAATACAAGGAACTATTGGATATTGGAGAATTCTTAGATAATATCTACCACTTATTAAAAAAACCAATTACTATCCGAGATCATCATTATTTTATAAATGCTAGTGTCGGTGTTTCTCTGTTTCCAAAAGATGGAACAACCTATGAAGAACTAGTCAGAAAAGCAGATATTGCAATGTACAATGCGAAAAACGTGTCACATACATCATTTATGTTTTATGATGAAGTAATGTTTGGAAAGATAGAACAAGATATCCAAGTGGTTGATGACTTAAAGTCAGCACTTAAAAATGATGGGTTTGAACTTGTCTATCAGCCCCAAATACAAATAGATTCAAAAGAGGTAGTCAGTTTAGAAGCTTTGTTAAGATTGAAAGGTAAGCGGATATCGCCAGGCATTTTCATTCCATTGGCTGAAAAGTACCGCTTGATAAATAGAATCGGACGAGTTGTAATTGAAATGGCGATTGAACAAATGGTGCGGTGGAGAGATGATGGGGTACAACTTAAGACGGTTTATGTGAATTTTTCAGCCCATCAACTTGATGATGAGAGAATAGTTGATTATATTGAGAATCTACTTAAGGAAAACAACCTAGAGCCCGAATTATTCGGGGTTGAAGTCACTGAAACAGCACTCATTGAACAAAGTGAGCAAGTCGTAAAAGTAATTGACTTAATGAAAAAAGCCGGGTTAAAGACTGCAATCGATGATTTTGGTGCTGGGCAAGCAGGAATTAATTATTTGTCTAACTTTCAAGTTGATACAGTAAAATTAGATAAATCATTTTCTGATAAATATCTTAAAACTGATCAGATGGAAATATTTAACACAGTTGTACAATTGTGTGAATTGCTAGGCTTTAATGTATTAGCAGAGGGTCTAGAAACTAAAGAACAAGTTGAACTACTAAAAGGAACAACATGTAGACTTGTTCAAGGATATTATTATTATAAACCCCAAAAACCAGGTGAAATACCTAATATTTTGAAGATGAAAAATAAAAGAAAATAAAAGAGCTAAATTGATAGTTAGGTGAGATGTCCAGTTTAGCATTAAAGATGGGGAGTTCTGTTTAATACCCATCTTTTTTTGCAAAGAAAGTGCTTTCGCCTAAAATATGAGGTAGAATAGTAGTGACAACATAATTTATTTTAGACCACAGTTAGAAAGGAGACCATATGTTTGAATTGATAGCGCCATTCACACCTAAAGGAGATCAAATAAAGGCAATTGAAGTGTTAAATGAAAACCTTAGCAAAGGCATTAGGGAACAAGTCTTGTTAGGAGCCACAGGAACAGGTAAAACATTTACGATGGCTAACATTATTACTAAAATTCAAAAAAAGACTTTGATTCTAGCTCCTAATAAAACGCTAGCAGGTCAGTTATATGGTGAACTTAAATCTTTTTTCCCTAATAACCGTGTTGAATATTTTATCTCGTATTATGATTATTTTCAGCCTGAGGCCTACGTTATTTCAACTGATACATATATTGAAAAAGATTCATCTATCAACGATGAAATAGATGAAATGAGACATAGCGCGACAGCATCATTACTAGAAAGAGATGATGTTATAGTAGTCGCATCTGTTTCATGTATATATGGGATAGGGGACCCCGAAGATTATAAAAGGTCGCGTATTTTTATTAGAACAGGTGACAGTTATGGGCGTGATCAGTTAATCGATAAATTGGTTGATCTCACTTATCAAAGAAATGACATTGATTTTCAAAGAGGAACGTTTAGAGTTAGGGGGGATTTGATTGAAGTTATCCCTGCATATGAGCGGGCCATGGGAATAAGGATTTCTTTTTTTGGTGATGAGATAGAAGAAATAAAACGTTTTGATGTTTTAACTGGTCGGACAATTGAAAAATTGCTTTATGCAACAATATTTCCGGCAACTCACTTTATGACTAATAAAGAAAAACTCCATGAGTCCATTAGAAGAATCAAAAATGAATTAGCTGAACAAACAGCCTACTTTAAGGAAAATAATCTCTTATTAGAAGCTCAGCGCATCGAGCAAAGAACAAGGTATGATATGGAAATGTTAGAAGAAATAGGCATGTGCAGTGGAGTTGAAAACTACTCAAGACACATTGCGCACCGAAAGGCAGGAGAAACGCCAGCAACACTTATCGATTTCTTTGGTCAGGATTTTTTGATGATAATCGATGAGTCCCATGTTACTATACCCCAAGTAAGGGGGATGTATTTTGGTGATAGATCGCGGAAACAAACATTAGTTGACCATGGTTTTAGGTTGCCAAGCGCCCTTGATAATAGACCGCTTCAATTTGATGAGTTTGAAAATAAAATGAAAAACATTATTTATTTATCTGCTACACCAGGAGCTTATGAGCTAGACAAAGGAATCCCTATTGTTGAGCAAATTATTAGACCAACATATTTATTAGATCCAGAAATAGAGGTTAGAGTTAGTAAGGGACAAATTGATGACCTCTATTTCGAGATCAAAAAAAGGATTGCTGAAAACCAAAGAATTCTTGTTACAACACTAACAATTCGCATGAGTGAGGATTTGACTACCCATTTCAAACAATTAGGACTAAAAGTTACTTATCTACATTCGCAAATCAAAGCGTTGCAGCGAATTGAGATTCTAAGAAATTTAAGGCTGGGCAAGTATGATGTTTTAATTGGGATTAATTTATTAAGAGAAGGACTTGATTTGCCAGAAGTTTCACTTGTGGCTATCTTAGATGCTGATAAGCAAGGGTTTTTAAGAAGTGAGCGAAGTTTGATTCAAACAATTGGTAGGGCAGCTAGAAACAAAGATGGTAAAGTTATTATGTATGCTGATAAATTTAGTGATGCAATGAATTTCGCCATAAAAGAAACTATGCGTAGAAGAGAACTACAAGCAAAGTTTAATGAATTAAATAATGTTGTTCCAATGACGATCATCAAAAATATTCATGACAAGATTAGCAATAAAGAAAATATCGTAGAACAAGAGAAAGACTACAGTAAGGTAACCAAGAAAAGCAAACAGAAAATGATTAAACAAATCGAGTTAGAAATGAAACAAGCAGCAAAAGAACTTGACTTTGAAACAGCAGCACAATTAAGAGATATGTTGTTTGAGTTAAAAGTTAGTTAGGAGGGATTAAAGATGAAAGTTGTTAAATATCTTTATTTAGGTTTTGGGGTTGTACTTTTTATTGGAGTGAACATTTTTTCATTTACAACCTCTTACAACAACGCAGAGATAGGTATGAAAATATTGTTTTCAAGTATTTCGTTTGTCCTGATGCTTCTAAATTATGCGAGCATTGTGTGTACAAAAAAACTCTATAAAAGAGAGTTCTCTGATTTTACAACATATTTTAAGATCACACTCTATTTAGGGGTGATTATAATACCTTTAATAAGTCTTTATTATCGCTAATTAAAAAACGTAATAAAAAAAGGAATTGATAAGTTAAACTTGCTTATCAATCCCTTTTTTCATTCTATTTAACTCCTAGTTTAACAATATCAATTAAAATATTAACTGCCTTTTGCATTTGCTGAATTGAAGCGAACTCAAAACGTCCATGAAAATTATAACCACCCGTTCCAAGATTAGGACACAATAAACCTTCATAAGTTAAGCGAGCACCATCAGTGCCCCCTCGAATTGGCATAGTTTGCGGGGTTAATCCATTTTTGATAATAGCTTTTTGGGCAAGTTCAATAATGTACATATGATCTTTGAGGACTTCATACATATTAAAGTAACTATCTTTAATGGAAATAGAGACAGCTTGATAACCATACATCTCATTGATGTGATCCTTGATGCTGATAAGCTCCTGTTTTTGTTGGTTAAATAGTTGCATGCTGTGGTTTCTAATGATATAGTGACTGTTTGCTTTTTCTACTTC
>CAZDCS010000002.1:14347-27615 GCA_964504015.1 uncultured Mariniplasma sp.
TTAGTAACAAAGTGTTGTGCTAGCTCCATTATTTCAGCAACACCGCATTTATTATCGGCCCCTAATAGTGTGTTTCCATCAGTGACAATAATATCATCGGTGATAACTTTTCCTAAACTTTCAAACCTTTTTGGGCTCATTGATAGTTCTTTATTTAATTGAATAGTGGAACCGTCATATTTTTCAATAATTCTTGGGATAACATTTTTGCCGGGGGCATCTGGTGAAGTATCAACATGGGCGATAAATCCGATGGCAAAAGCACCATCAACCGTTTTATTGATTTTGGCATAAACATATCCAAAATCATCTAAAAAAGCATCTAAGCCCATTTCTTGTAGTTCTTGGACTAAAAGCCTACTTAAGTCTTTCTGCTTTTCAGTCGAGGGGAATGTTTTTGATCTATGATCAGACTGGGTATCAATTTTTACATATTTTAAAAATCTCTCTATTAAACGGTCCATAATAAAATCATCTCCTTATAGGTTATATTATAACTTAAAACTAACAAGTTTAGCAAATAAGCAACATTTAGAACTAAAAATTAATATTGTTAATATAAAAATAGATAAAACGCTTGACAACAGAATATAAAATCAATATAATCAATGTATAAATCAATTAAATCAATAAAGGAGGCTTAGGTGGGTAGAAAAGAAATATTAGAGCAATTATGCAACAAACAACTTAGAGCTGCTAGTGCATACAAATTGTTGTATAGTTCCAACAGATCTAGAAAACCAAGACGAGCGAACTTCGTCAAAATTAGAATCATTATTCCAAAGAGTAGGAAGTTGAATATATTACTTGCTAGCATCTTTTTGCTTCCAATACCATTAGTAGTATTCAAAGCACTATTATCATTTGCCAAAAAAGAAGCATATTCGCAGTTTTCACGCGAACAGATACTTCAAATTATATCGATAAAAGGTATCAAAATCGATATTACTGCGGCAGAAGGTGAAATCATAGGAATAAAAACAATATAGAAGGAGAGTAGCAATGAAAGAAAGAAAGAAAAGCAATCCAGTTATATCGATTTGCCCCATATGTTCACACGAACTTCACGTTTCTAAGTTAGAGTGTAGTCATTGTGATACGATTATAGAAGGGAGTTTTACATTATCTAAATTTAATTATCTAGAAATAGACAAACTCTACTTCATTGAGATGTTTATTAAAAACAGAGGAAACATTAAAGCTATTGAAAAGGAACTAAATATCAGTTATCCAACGGTGAAAAAAATGCTTGATGATGTTATTGTACGCCTAGGATATAAAATCGACTCAAATGATGAGCAATATATAAAACAAGACAAAGAGCAAAATATATTTGATAGAGCACACATTTTAGAGCAAATAGAAAAAGGAAAAATGTCAGTTAAAGAAGCAGTTTCAATTTTTAAAAAACTAAAAAAATAAGAAAAGGTGCAAACAATGAAACGAAATCTAAGGGATGAAAGAATGAAGATATTAGAATTATTGTCAAAGGGAGTAATTTCGGTAGATGATTCAGAAAGACTATTAAATGCGATTGGTGATTCACAAGATGATATAATTACGCCTGCACAAAAGAAAGCACCATTTAGAATGCTGAAAATTTTTATTGATTCAGCAGATGGTGATGATGTAAAAATCCAAATTCCAGTTGAATTTGCGAAACTGTTGAAATCAGGGAACTTTAATGTTGATCTTGGAGACACCGGAATCGATATTGATAGCTTGATAGAAATGATTAATTCTGGGTCAATTGGAGAAATAGTTAATATTAAATCCGGAGATGGTGACACGGTTAGAATTTTTGTTGAATAAAAGGTTACTTTATAATCTAAATTATAATATAATAGATATGAGATACACAATAAGGAGAGCATAATGCTATTATCAAAACACTTTCGTAATTATTATTTAAAGTACGCCTTATCTTTTTTAATAGGGGGGGCGGTTTTAGTTGTTGTAGCATGGCTACAACTTGACATCCCAAAACATGTTGGGCGTATTATCGATATCTTAAAAACGGCTAGCCCGGATACTGTGGCAATTGAGAACTCACTTATTCAAATTGCTATTTTAGCAGGTGTTATCACCGTTGGTCGTTTTATTTGGAGATATACAATATTTGGAGCATCGCGGAAAATCGAGTATGATTTAAGAAATGTTATGTTTGATCATGCCACTAAACTTTCACAAAGTTACTACAACAAGGGGAAAGTTGGCGGATTGATGACATATTTTATCAACGACCTTCAAGCAGTAAGGATGGCTTTTGGACCAGGTGTTTTAATGCTAATTGATGGAATTATGCTTGGTGGTTTTGCATTATATAGGATGGCGCTATTAAATGTTGAGCTTACAATTTATGTTGGTATTCCAATGGTTTTATTGACCGGAGTAATGGTTATGGTCCGCAAAAAAGTCTCTGCTATCTTTAAACAAAGACAAGAATCAGTCGAAAGATTAAGCGATTTTACGCAAGAAAACTTTTCGGGTATTTCAGTCATTAAAGCTTTTGTGAGAGAGATTAAAGAAAAAACATTTTTTCAAAAGCATAATAAAGACTTATATGATAAAAATATCCGTTTCATTAGATACTTGGTCATTGTTAATATAGCTATCTCATTTACGCTAAATATTGTTATTTTATTAATAGTTGTTTTTGGGAGTTTCTTGGTTATTCACCAAGGACAAGAAGCGGGATTGACAGTTGGAGAACTTACGCAGTATATTAGTTACTTCCTAGCTCTTTTATGGCCCGTTATGGCCCTTTCACGCTTTGTTCAAATTCACGGTCAAGCAAAAGCTAGTGCAACTCGTATTGCAGAGTTTCTTGATCATGAAGTCGAGATTAAGGATCAAAAAGATGCTTTATCCATCGATAAGGTCACAGGAAGTATTTCGGTTAGAAATTTGTCGTTTCAGTATCCCGATGGTGATGCTAAAGTTCTTTCTAACATTTCATTTGAGATAGAAAAAGGTGAAATGGTTGGTATTCTAGGTCGTACGGGTAGTGGTAAAAGTAGTTTGGTTGACTTGTTGTTGCGCATTTATAATCTAGAAGAAGATAGAGTGTTTTTAGGTGGATACGACATTATGAAGTTATCGCTAAAGTCAGTTAGAAATACAATTGGATACGTTCCACAAGATAACTTTTTATTCTCTGATACAATTGAAAACAATATTGCATTTTCTTTTGATCATCCAAACACTGAAGTTGTAAAAGCATCAGCTAAGCTAGCTGATATTTATGATAATGTAAGCGAGTTTAAAGAACAGTTTGATACGATGTTAGGTGAAAGAGGAGTTACAGTTTCAGGCGGGCAAAAACAAAGAATTAGTATCGCAAGAGCATTAGCTAAAAACCCAGAAATCCTTATTCTAGATGATTCTGTATCAGCGGTTGACACAAAAACTGAAGAAGCGATAATTAGTAATTTAAACCGGGTTAGAAAAGGCAAGACAACCATTTTTATTACGCATAGAATATCTACAGTAACAAAAATGGATAAGATAATTTTGTTAGAACAAGGTAAAATAGTTGCTATCGGGTCCCATATAGAGTTAATGAAAACATCGACTCTTTATCAAGATATGGTCAAACGACAAAAACTAGAAAATCTAATTGAGGGGGGCAGCGCGAATGAAGGACTTTAAAGATAACACTCGAGAACGAAGTGATAAAGAAGTGCTAATCCGCTTATTTAAATACGCCATACCCTACAAAAAAGAATTTATAGTTATCTTTTTGTTAATGCTAGTTTCCATAGTGATTCAATTAATGCCAGCACTTTTCATTGGTCGCACCATTGATATTGCCGGCAGTGATACTTTGTCTGTTGACCAGAAAGTAAGATCGGTTATTATTATAGGGGCTTTACTACTAGCAGCGATGGTAATTGGTAATGCAACAAGGTTTTATCAAGAGTTAATGCTTCAAAAGGTCGGACAAAAAACAGTAGTAAAGATAAGAGGAGAAGTTTTCGATCATATCGAAAATTTATCAATTGGACAAATAAATCAAGTTCCAATTGGAAAACTAGTAACACGTGTTACTAATGATACTAATGTTATAAGCGAGATGTATACATCAGTTGGTATAACAATGATTAGAAACGTCTTGTTTTTAATTGGAATTGTTATTATGTTGTTTATTCTAAATCCTAGAATTACAATGTATGTGTTAATGGTCCTACCATTTATTGCGGCAGCATCATTTCTTTTTAGAAAGATGTCAAGAAAGTCTTATCGGAGAGTTCGGGCCAATGTGGCAGAGGTCAATGCTTTTTTATCAGAGAATCTATCAGGGATGAAAGTTACACAGATTTTTAATCAACAAGACAAAAAGAATCAAGAATTTAAAAATCATAGTGCAAAATTGAAAGACAGCTATTTACAAGAGATACTGGTTTTTGGTATTTTTAGACCAACAATTTATGCAATGTCCATGGTTGGTTCAATTCTTGTCTTATATATCGGATATCAAGAGGTTATAGCAACAGCACTTACTGCGGGACTATTATTTGCCTATTTCTTTTATGTAAGAGAGTTCTTTCAGCCGATTCAAGAATTAGCTGAACAGTTTAACATTTTGCAAAGTGCTTTTGCATCGGCTGAAAAAGTGTTTGATGTCCTAGATACTAAAGCTGATATTTGTGATGATAAAGACGCAATTGAACTCAAAGAATTTAGTGGGTCGATTGAATTTAAGGATGTTTGGTTTTCCTACCTCAAAGATGAATGGGTGTTAAGAGGGGTGAGCTTTAAAGTAGAGCCTGGAGAGACTGTTGCATTTGTGGGTGCTACAGGTTCTGGCAAGACAACAATTTTAAGTTTAATTGTTCGTAATTATGAAATTCAAAAAGGAACGATTTTAATTGATGGTATTGATATTAAAAAAATCAAGCGCGCATCACTGCGCAAGCAGATAGGTCAAATGCTACAAGATGTTTTTCTTTTCAGTGGCACAATTGCTGAAAATATTACCTTGAAAAATGATGAAATTAAAAGAGAAGAAATAGTTTCTGCCTGTGAGTATGTAGGAGCAAACACGTTTATTGAAAAACTTCCAGATAGTTATGATCACATTGTCTTAGAGCGAGGGAATAACTTTTCAAGTGGACAGCGACAATTAATCTCTTTTGCTAGAGCGCTTGTGTATAAACCCAACTTAATGATTCTTGATGAGGCAACAGCAAATATCGATAGTGAAACTGAGTCATTGATCCAAGAGTCATTGACAAAAATGATGAATATATCGACAATGCTTATTGTCGCGCATCGTCTTTCGACAATCCAATACAGTAATAAAATCATCTTAATGCAAAAGGGGCAGATCAAAGAAGAGGGAACACATCAAGAATTATTGAAACTAAAAAAATTATACTATAGCTTATACCGCTTGCAGTATGATGAAAATGATGATAAGTAAAGGTGGAAAAGATTGACAAAAATAGAGATATTGGCTACAATGTATGTAAAAGAGAGGGGTATAATATGATTAAAAAAGTTGAATTACAAAAGTTACTTCAAGAAGCACTTATGACAGGGGCTGATTTTGCTGAAATTTTTGTTGAAAACACAAATTCTTCAGTAATTAAAGTAATGAGTGGTGAAGTTACAGCAATTAACCAAGGAAACACATATGGTGTGGGAGTTAGACTAATTCAAGAGGTAGATGAAGTCTATGGTTTTACGAACAATGTTTCATATGATTCGATTTTAAAAGTAATCGAAAACTTAAGAACATCATTTTCAGGACAAAAACATAAAATAGTTGAACTAGGAGCTAAAAAACCATTTGCTTACAAAATAAAAAGACCAATGGATAAGGTGAAACTTTCTGAGAAAACAGCGAAGCTACAAGTTTTATCAAATCTAATTAAGGATGCTGATAAACGGATAGTTCAAGCAATCTCACAATTAATTGAAATTGAGCAAAATGTATTGATTGCTAACACTAAAGGTGTTTATCAAGATGACATTAGAACCTATACCCGTGTTGTTTTAATGGCAGTTGCTCAAGAGGCAGGCCAAATGCAACAAGCTTTTGAAGGTCCAGGAAGACAAATGGGGTTTGAGTTATTTGATGAAATTGATACTGAGGCTCTAGCGACTGAAGTTGCACAAAGCGCAATTTCACTGTTGACTGCTCAAGACATGAAATCACAAGTAATGCCTGTTGTGCTTCACAACGGGTTTGGTGGTGTTATTTTCCATGAAGCATGTGGGCATCCACTTGAGGCAACTTCGGTTGCTAAAGGACTATCGCCATTTGCTGGTAAAATAGGTAAAAAAATCGGTTCTGATCTTGTTACTGCATATGATGATGGTAATGTCGATGGAGCATGGGGGAAATTGAATTTTGATGATGAAGGAATGGCTACACAAAAAAACCTTTTGATTGAAAAAGGTATTTTAAAAGGTTTTTTGATTGATTATAGAAACGGTAAGAAAATGAAGATGGATCCAACTGGTTCTGCTAGAAGACAGTCATATAAGTTCTCTCCAACTTCGAGAATGAATTCAACATATATTGCACCAGGAACAGATAAATTTGAAGATATTATTAAAGATACTAAGTATGGATTATTTGCTAAGAAACTTGGCGGGGGAACAGTTGTTCCTGCCACAGGAGAATTTAATTTTGCTGTCCAAGAAGGCTATATGATTGAAGATGGCAAACTAACTACTCCTGTTCGTGGAGCAATGCTGATTGGACATGGTAAAGATGTCTTGTTTAAAATCGACCGGGTTGCTGATAATCTCGAGTTTGGAACTGGTATGTGTGGCTCGCTTTCAGGGAGCATTCCTGTTGATGTTGGACAACCGACTATTCGTGTATCAGCGATGACTGTTGGTGGATCTGGAGGTAAGAAGTAATGTATAAAAAATGGATCGATTTAGGTGGAAAAAAAGGAATTACTGATTTAGAGGTTTTTGCTGTTAGAAATAAGAGCTTGAAGTTGTCTGTTTATCAAAACAAACTTGATCAGCATGTTGTAAGTGATGTCGAAGTTGTTACTATTAGAGGTATTTATAAGGATAAGTTAAGCACCGTTAAATTTGAAAATTTAGCTAATACAAATGTTGATTACATGCTAGATAAGCTTATTGAAAATGCAAAGGCATTAACTGTAGTTGAACCAGCAATTATTTATGAGGGGTCTAGCAAATATCCGAAGGTCAATGAGGAAACATTTGATTTTGGAAGTGTTGAAGTTGCAAAAAAAATTGAGCTATTAAAGAGTTTAGAACAAAAGATTTTAGAAAATGAGTGGGTAACACAAGTTCAAGCAACTATGTATCAAGAAACAGATACCGAGACAAACCTCATAAACTCAAAAGGATTGAATTTAAAAAGACATATGACATATGCGTATGCATATGCGGTTGGTGTTTTTCAAAAAGATGACGATATTAAAACAAGTCACGATATTAAATTAGCTAAAAAATTCTCTGCGTTTGATGCTGATAGCATGGCTAAGGAAACCATTAAAAAAGGTGTCGCTAAACTAGGCGGAAAATCGATGAAATCAGGGTCATACCCTGTTGTTTTCTCCAATGATATGTTTGGGGATATCCTAGGCGTTTTCACATCTGTTTTTTCAGGAGAATCAGCGTACCGAAGTTTAACCCCATTAAAGGGTAGAGTTGATGAGAAAATAGGTGGAGTAAATATAAGTCTAATTGATGACCCTTTAAACGAAAAAGCTTATTTTATGGTTCCTTTTGATGATGAAGGAGTTGCTTGTTCTAAAAAACACATTGTCGACAAGGGTGTTTTCAAAGGATTTGTTCATAATCTGAAAACAGCTTCTATTTTCAAAAAAGAACCAACAGGTAATAGTTTTGGTGGTGCAATATCAATGACTAACTTTTACCTAGAACCAAAAGAACAAGGGTTCAATCAACTTATTGAAAATATCAAAGACGGAGTATATATTACTGATCTAGTTGGTCTGCATGCAGGTGTTAAAGTGACATCTGGAGATTTTAATCTACAAGCCAGTGGATTTAGAATTAAGGACGGAAAACTTGGTCATCCCGTTAAAATGATTGTTGTTTCTGGTAATTTCTTTGATGTACTCAATGAAATACAAGGGATAGGGTCTGATTTAAAGTTTGGATTATCAAATACTGGAAGTCCAAGCGTACATGTGAAATCTTTAATGATCGGGGGAGAGGAATAACCTCTCCTTTTTTACACGAAGTAGTGAAATAGAAAATTCTTGTCTAGTTTAGAAAAAATGAGTTAATAATTTTAAGCTGGATTTTCAAGTATCATAAACAGTCAATAATGTATGAAGAAACAATTTAGTTTGAACAAACTCTGTTTTATAAATTAAACATATGCTAAGAAAGGTGTGTTTTATTTATGAAAAAGGAGTTTTTCGATGGTTTTTATACTGATTTTGAGCTTGTAAAAGAGTTAACAAAAAAGGTATAGATCATTTCTTCTTGCAGGTACAACATCCAATAGATGCTTAAAAGTAATGTCTTATTTGGGATTGACCTCAATTACCAAAGAAACAATGATGTATAAGTGAAATTGACAAGGCGGTGTGCACTTGTTATACTTAAGTGAAGTTTAAAGGAAGTTACTTATGTAGGGAGGTCGACTATGATAATAGATTTGTTAAAGAAAAGCGATAAAAATGAGCTAACTAAACATGTGAACAAAATGCATACCCACGATCTTTCAACTCAAATTGAAGCACTTGATGATTTGCAGAAAAAAGTGATCTATGAATTACTCTCAAATGCAAGGTTAGCAGATTTGCTTTCGTATTTGCCAATTGAGAAAGCAGCTTTTGATTTTATTAAGTTTCAACTTGAAAAACAAAAAGAACTAATCAATTTAATGGAGCCAGATGATGCAACAGATCTTATTCAAGAACTTAGAACAAAAGATCGTCAACTATTACTTAATATCCTAGGCGAACAATCAGATGTATCTAAACTGATTATCTATGATGAAGATGAAACCGGATCAGCTATGACAAACAAAGTTGTTGTTTTAGTGCCGGACATGGATGTTAAAGCAGCTACAAAAAAAGTGATTAAAGAAGCAGTTGATGTGGAATCAATTACAACACTTTTTGTTGTAGATAGTAAAAACATTTTTTTAGGTGTTGTACTGTTAAAAAAATTGATTAAAACTAGATCTCCATCCCTTGTCTCTAACCTTATTGAGGACTCTCCTTTTGTTTTTGATTATTCGCCAATCACGCAAACACTTGAAGATATTAATAACTATGGTATTTTTGAAATGCCCGTATGCAATAAGAATAAGGAATTAGTAGGAATGATTACCATAGATGATGCTCTAGATATTTATCAAGAAGAAGCGCGAGAGGATTTCGAAAAACTTGCAGGTCTGCCTGAAACAGTGTCTAGAAACGCTGTATTAACGGCATTTCATCGGTTGCCATGGTTAGTCTTATTATTGATTTTGTTTGTCCCCATAGCTTTAGTTACTTCACTGTTTGAAGAAGTTTTGGCTGCGGTTGTTATTCTTGTTGTTTTTCAGCCCTTGATTTTGGATTCTGCAGGTAATGTAGCAACTCAAACTCTAGCGGTAACGCTAAAAATGATGTCTACTAATGAAAAAGGATTTGTTAGTAACTCGTTGCGTGAAATAGCAACTGGCATGATTAACGGTTTTTTGATTGGAGTAATCGCGTTTCTTGTGACATTTATCTTCGCAAAGATCAATGTATCTTTAACCACGCAGCCAATTCTATTGTCTTTTGTTGTCAGCGTCTCTTTATGGGCTACCGTGATATTTGCACCAGTAATTGCTATTATGATACCAGTAACGCTTAAAGCGTTTAGAATTGACCCTGCTGTTGCCTCAGGGCCATTTATTACAACGCTAATTGATATTGCAGCTCTCTTTATTTATTTCGGGTTAGCAACATTAATGTTAGGAGGGATTTAGATGAAGAAAAGAATTGATTTCAAACAAGTAGATGCTGTCTTAATAAAAGCATTTAAGAAAATATACCCCTATGATCTAGCTCGTCTATACTATAGTTTGAGTGTTGATGAAAAACTAAGATTGTTAGTGCTCTTGAAAAATAGGCAGTTAAGTGATTTATTCGTTGAACTTGAAATTGATGAGCAAAAAGAGTTAGTTGGATTCCTTGATATATCTGGACAAAAGGAACTTTTGAATAATCTTGAAAGTGATGATCTAAAAGCTTTTGTTGAAGATTCAGGCGACGAGAAGACGAAACTGTTATCGCTGTTAACAAATGTTAAAAGAAAAACAATTGAGTTGCTTTTAACCTATGATGATGACCTAGCAGCATCAATTATGTCAACTGATTTTATTGTTGCTTCACAAGAGATGACAATTAAAGAAGTTACAAATAAGATTGTAACTACAGCAAAAGAACAAGATTATATTGATACGATTTTCATTATTGATAAGGATTTCACATTAGTTGGCATAATTGACTTAAAACGGTTAATAACCGCACGAGCAACAGACCAGTTAGAAAGTATAATGATTAAAAATTTTCAATTTGTCTATACCGATGAATCGATTGAAAGAGTCATTCATAAAGTTAAAGACTATGATCGTAACAGCATTCCGGTCATCGATTCTAAAAAAAGAATAATAGGTATTGTTACAGCTGATGATATCTTTGATGAGATTGTCGAAAACACTGAGCAGGATTACCAAAAATTAGCTCTTCTTCAAGATCATGAAACTTCGTCGACAGCTATTAAGCGAGTTAGACAGCGGATGCCTTGGCTGTTGACAACTGTAATCCTTAATTTGATTATGGCTAGTTTTTTATCAGTTTTTGAAGCTACTTTAGCGCAAGTGGCTGCTTTAATTCTATTTCAGCCATTACTTTTAGGGATGGCAGGTAATATTGGAATTCAATCACTTGCAGTTACAATCTTAGGCCTGCACTTAGAAGAGTTTGATAGTAATAAGATGCCTAAAAGGCATGTGAGTAAAGAGATAATTATTGGTGGGATTAATAGTAGTATAATAGCCATCTTTTCTTTTGTTCTTGTCATCATCTTTTTGACATTAATTCCAATTGGCACTCAAATGCCTAAGGAGATTGCTTTTATTGTTTGTATCGCTGTTTTTGTTTCGATGTTTGTCTCATCAATCTTAGGTGTTATGGTTCCACTTATCTTTAATAAATTAAAAATTGATCCAGCTACTGCATCTGGTCCGATAATGACAACAATAAATGATGTTGTTGCCTTAGTTACATATTTTGGAGTTGCGACACTGTTTTTATTATAGAAATACATGTTATAATTTAAAAGATAGCGAAAAGGGGATTATTATGAAAAATTATATTAAAACTTATCAAGATGTTAGAAGAAAAATGAAGGCTTATCAATATGTTATGTGGCTAATAAGCTGGGACCAAGAAACTGAAGCCCCCAAGGGTAGCGCTAGTTACCGCAGCAAGCAATATAAAGTGATTGCAGAAGAGGCATATGATCTTCAGTCAAACCCTGAGTTTATTGAAGCAATTGAAAAACTATATGAGAATCTTGAACTTCTTGAAGATAAAGATTTTAGAGTTGAGATAAAAAACTCGCATAAAGAATTAAGAATGGTTAAGAAAGTTCCGAAACAAGAATATATTGATTATCAAGTTTTAACACAATCAGCAACAGAAATTTGGGCGAAAGCAAAAGAAAATGATGATTTCGAGATATTTGCTCCAACCCTAGACAAGATTATTCAATTTAATAAAAAGTTGGTTAAATATTTAGAGACAGAAGAACTAAAGGGTTATGATATTTTATTAGATATGTATGAAGAAGGTTTTGGTGTAGTAGAATATGATAAGTTTTTTGACGACCTAAAAAATGAACTTGTTCCCTTTGTTCTAGAAGTGACTACCCAAAATAAATTTAGATTTAACCGAAAATTGATTAAAGCTGTTTTTCCAAAGGATAAACAAGAGATATTTTCTAAGTACTTGTTAGAAGTTTTCAAATATGACACAAATAAAGGACTACTAAAGGAAAGTAACCACCCATTTACTTCTGGTGTCAGTAGTGTTGATACAAGAATAACAACACATTATTATGAGAACAACTTAACATCAAGTATCTTTTCAACGATTCATGAGATGGGTCATGGGATTTATGAACTGCAAAACGACCCAAAATATGATGATACTTTTTTGCACGGGGGAACTAGTTTAGGAATTCATGAATCTCAATCAAGAATGTATGAAAATATGATTGGTCGTTCATATTCTTTTTGGCAAAAACATTATCCAAAATTAACAGAGTTATTCCCTAAGCAACTGAAAAACATTTCAGTTGATGAGTTTCATAAATTTATAAATCAAGTCAAGCGCTCACTAATTAGAGTTGATGCGGATGAGTTAACCTATTCATTGCATGTTTTAGTTCGCTATGAAATCGAAAAAGAACTGATTAACGGCAAGTTAAAAGTAAAAGATCTACCGCGCAAATGGCGTCAGTTAATGAGTAGATATGTTGGGAAGCGCCCAAAAACAGATCAAGAAGGTGTCTTGCAAGATATCCATTGGTCTGGTGGAGCAATCGGATATTTTCCGACATATGCCTTAGGGTCAGCTTATGCAGCACAAATTTATGAAGCAATGAATAAAGAAATCAATGTGGATAAGGCAATTGAAGATGACAATATTTCAGCAATTAATGACTGGCTTAAAGAACATGTTCACAAATACGGACAAACAAAAACACCAAAAGAGATTTTAATGATTGCTAGTGGTAAAGAGTTTGATGCGAAACACTATATTGACTATTTGAAAAACAAGTTCAGTGTAGAAAAAAACTAAGGATTATTGATGCCGCAAGGCATAAAAAAGGTAGAGGGCCACTTTATAGCTTGTGGCTCTTTTAAATGAGATAAGAAACTTAAGGAGTGAAAGTATGTTAAGTGTTGGCGATATTATTAAAGGGAAAGCGGTTGATATTGATTTTAAAGGTCAAGGTGTTGTTAGACATGACAATTATGTGATCTTTGTTAGAGGCATGATTGATGGGGAAGAAGCTGAAATTAAAATAACAAAACTCAAAAAGAGTTTTGGACAAGGCGAGATAAGTAAATTGATTGTTCAAAGTGATGATCGCGTTATTGATTCAAATACTAAGTTTGGAAGTTGTAACTTAATTCATCTTTCTGTAGCTAGACAATTAGCGTGGCAAAAAAGAATAACGCAAGATACGATCAAAAAAATTAGCGGAGTAGAGTACGAACTAAAAGACACCTTAACTGATTATAAGGG
>CAZDCS010000002.1:27646-27910 GCA_964504015.1 uncultured Mariniplasma sp.
ATTATAGATACGCCCTATTTAACGCTAGGTTTATATAATAGCTCTAGCAGTGAATTAATAGGAATCGATAATTTCGTGCTAGCAAACAAGAAAGTAAATGAAATAATTCATTACTTAGCCGCAAATAAGGTGGTTATTAATCCAAGAGTATTTAAATATATTGTTTTTAGGACTAACAGCAAAAACGAAGTTCTTATTACTCTAGTCGCTAAAAAGGAGCTATTTTTAGGTAGAGAAGAGTTGGTTAATAAACTTAAAAGCATT
>CAZDCS010000003.1:0-1398 GCA_964504015.1 uncultured Mariniplasma sp.
TAAAATAATAATGAGCGATTAAAAAAAGGAGATTCAAATGATAATATTTTTCAAGCCTGTTTTTGTTGACAAAATCTGGGGTGGAAACAATTTAAAAGAAATTTTTGGCTATGATACCGGTGATACTTGTGGGGAAGTTTGGGGCATAAGCGCCCATGCTAGCGGCGAAAGTATTGTTCTAAACGGAGAATTTAAAGGGTATTCGCTGTCCAAACTCTTCAATAAAAAAAAGAGTCTATTTGGTTATTATCAAGGACGAGAGTTCCCTATTTTAGTAAAACTAATTGATGCTAAAAAAGATTTAAGCATTCAAGTTCATCCAAATGATGAACAAGCAAAAAAGTACAACTCCTTGGGTAAGTCTGAGTGTTGGTATATTCTTAAAGCACAAGAAGGAACTGAGATTGTTATTGGTCATCACGCAAGAACAACAGAAGAGTTAGAGAAATTGATCAAAGAAAAGAAATACGCAAAGCTCCTAAATAAATTAGCAATCAAAAAAGGTGACTACTTCTATATTGATTCAGGGACAATCCACGCTATATGTGCAAATACAGTCTTACTCGAGGTTCAACAATCATCAGATATCACCTTTAGGGTCTATGATTATGATCGCCTAGATGCTAACAACGAACTAAGACCACTGCATATTAAGCAATCACTAGAGTGTATTAATACTCCTAGTGGGGATGTAGCAAGGAGTCACAACAACAAATTTTTCGAATATGAGATTCTAGATATAGGCAAAAAAGCTGAGTTCACAGCTCACAATCATGGTGATTATTTAGTAGTGCTAAAAGGCCAAGGATTCATCAATGATTATAAGTGTCAAGCAGGTGATTTTGTAATGGTCTCAGCTAAAGACAAGTATTACTTAACTGGGGACATGCAAGTTCAAAAAACATGGTTTCACTAACATAAGTAAAGCAGCAATGAAAAGGAAAGATAGTTTATTAAAAGGATAGTCTCAAATCATATCGAAGCTAACATATTCCAAAAGAAACAAAAAATATAAAAAGGGGAAAACAGATGAAATATAAAGTCATTGAACTAAAACCATTTAAACTATTAGTTGTAAAAGAGAAGTTTGCGATTAATGCAGTAACAAATAAAATCCCAAATTTTTGGGATGAACAAATTGAGGAAGGGGTATTAAAACAACTAAAAGAACTAGCGTGTGAACCAGGCATTTATGGATCTTGTGGCAATGTAGATTTATCAAGTTCTACATTTGAGTATGGGATAGGTGTCAAAGTTAAAGAAAATATTAAAATTACAGGGTTTGATCTTTGGGAAATGGATCATCTGCTATGGGCGGTGTTTGAATGTGTGAATATCGATCATATCGCTGAAATATGGGACAGCGTTTTCAATGATTTATTCATTATTTCAGAATAT
>CAZDCS010000003.1:1414-25962 GCA_964504015.1 uncultured Mariniplasma sp.
TGAATACTACCAAGAAAATAGTGGAGCTCTTTTTTGCGAGTTATCTATCCCTATTAAAAAGGTTAAATAATTTAGGGTCAAATTGACTAAAATGAATAAATCACTAATAACACAACTTTAACAATATAATAAAAAAGCAACCCGCGTGGATTGTTTTTTTATTACACTTATAATTCAAGTGAAACGCATCTTGGATAATGAGTGCTAAAGCTATTATAAATCAAACTTTTTGTTGTTAAAGGGTTGCTCTATATAATTGCTCAACTTTTCCCCAGTTAACAACATTAAAAAATGCTGAGACATAATCAGGACGACGATTTTGGTAATTTAGATAATAGGCGTGTTCCCAAACATCTAAGGCCAAAATAGGTGTTCCTTGTGCTAAAGGAGTATCTTGGTTTGCTGTTGACAAAACTTTTAGGTTTTTCTCTGGTGTAACAATTAGCCATGCCCAGCCACTACCAAATCTTGTTTTTGCAGCATTTCCAAAAGCCTCTTTAAAGTCATCAAACGAACCAAAAGAGCTATTAAGTGCAGCTAGTAACTCTCCTTTTGGAGTTTCCCCGTTATTGATCTTTAGTAAGGGCCAAAAAAATGAGTGATTAAAGTGTCCGCCGCCATTGTTTTGAATAGCACTTTTTATGTCTTGAGGTACTAAAGATAAATCAGCTAATAAAACCTCTAAGTCTTGTTTTAATTCTGGATGAGATTCTAGTGCAGCATTTAATTTAGTAACATAACCTTGATGGTGTTTAGAGTGATGAATTGTCATTGTTTTTGTATCAATGAATGGTTCTAGTGCATCATATGCAAAGGGTAATTTTGGTAATTCAGGTTTCATAGTATATTCCTCCTATTTATATTTATATCTTACTGTATTTTTTTCTTAATTTCAAGACATTTGACTTAAATAAAAGAAATATTATTTTAGATGAGAACTGATTTTTTCTAAATCAATATCGATATAAATAGTTTTATGGTTGCTATAGCGTAGTGTATAACCAGGTGCGCCAGGGATTTTTTTCAGGTACTTTATCTTAGTATAGTTGACAGGGATCGAAGAAGAATACTTTAAGCTAGAAAAATGGGCAGCAAGCATTGCTGCTGTCCGTAGCACCACTTCGCTCAAATGGCTTTGATTAACTACTATATGGCCTCCTGGCGCATCTTTTACATGAAACCAGTAATCATCTTTTCTTCCTATTTTATGAGTGATATACTCATTTTGAAGGCTATTTTTTCCGACATAATATGTAGTATCATTATCAACTATTGTTAAAATATGCGGTTTTTTTGATTTTTTATTGGTGCTTGGTCTCTTTTGGGCTTTTTTAAAACCAAAAGGAACTAGAGCAGTCTCAAAGTCAATGAGACTTTCAGCCTTTGATAACTCTAGATAAGTTTCAAATTCAATGAAGAGCTTAATTAAAGCGTCATTTTTCTTGTTTTGCTCGACTAAGTGATCAATACTTCTTTTAGCTTTTTGATAAACTTTGAAAAAGAGTTGCGCGTTTTCATTGAGTGTTTTTGTGGGATCAACTACTATTGTTGTTCCACAAACAGTTAGCGAAGATACATGTTGTTTTAAGTCTAGACCTGATTGGTAAATTAAATCACCCTTATGTTTACTTTCAAGATTTTTAGAAGCTTTAACTAGCAAGTCATCAAAACGATCCTTTTTAGTGTAGAACTTCTTAAGTTGTTGCTTAATAAAAGTTTGGTGAGACGAAGTTGAACTAGCTACTTTAAGCTCTCTACTATCAATCATCTGGGAGAGTGATTGATAGTGTTTTTTGTTGTCCGTATCAGGAAAAATATCGAATGCATAGTCTTTTGCAAGCTCTATATTTCTTGTTGGATTAACAGCTATATCAGCTAGATTCACTTGGTTTTCAAAAAGGTATTTAGCGAGAAAAGGAGATATGCCTAGATAGTTTTCGACCAGTTCTTTATAAGAGGAAATAGTATAGTAATCAATATTAAAGAATGGTTTTTTCTCAGAGGGGAAAAACTCGAATTTAGCTTTTGGTAAAAGTTGTCTTCCCTCTATGAAAAACATCTTTTTAAAAGTGTCTATAATTAAACCGTCTTTAACTATAACTAAATTTGAGTGTTTGCCCATCGCTTCAAAGATGAGTGTTTTTTCGGTTGGACCATCAATAAAGTCAGAAGAAGCAAACCTAAAAGTTATAACTCGGTCAGTTTTGTATTGAGAAATTGATTCTAAGATGCTCCCTTCAAGATGTTTTTTTAGGGAAGTTAAAAATTGTGAAGAAACCGTAGAACGGGTTTTACTAGCAGTTAAGTGCATCCCAAAGTCATGAGGACTTAAACTGAGCTTTAAGTGGTTTCGGATCCCTCTATGATAAAAGACAAAAACAAACGACATTTCGCTTGTCTGATATATTTTCTCTAGCCTGGATCTTATAAGATTGTTGTTCAACTCTTTTATCATGTGATAAATAAAAAAACCGTCAAATATCATTTTTCACCTCTACTCATTTTAACATAAACAGGTAGTTTATGGATTTAATTAAACAAATAGAATAAAACTGTTTACACAAGACCTCTTATCATATATAATGAAAGGTAACATCTATACATAAGGAGGTGCTAATGAAACTTAATGAAAGAGGGTTATTGGTTGTTATTTCTGGACCTTCAGGTGTTGGAAAAGGAACGGTCCGTAAAGCGCTTTTTGAAATGCCGAATCATGACCTTGTTTATTCTGTTTCAATGACAACAAGAGCTCCCCGGCAAGGAGAAAAAGAAGGTGTTGACTACTATTTCGTTGACAAGGAAACTTTTTTAAAACGGATAGCAAATAACGAATTCTTGGAATGGGCAGAGTTTGTTGGCAATTACTATGGAACACCGCGTGACAAAGTAGATGAACAATTGGACATAGGTAAGGAAGTTGTTTTAGAAATTGAAGTTGATGGTGCACTTCAAGTTCGAAAACAGATGAAAGAAGCTGTTTTCATCTTCTTAGTACCACCAGGTAAACCAGCGTTATTTCAACGGCTAAAAGACCGGGGTACTGAACCGATTGAACTAATAGATAAGCGGATGGAAAAAGCAGAGTCAGAGTTTTTACTTGCTTATAAGTATGATTATATCGTTGTAAACGATGAGGTCGTTAATGCTGCTGACCGAATTATGGCTATTATTCGAGCAGAGCATGCAAAAACGGAAAGATCAATCCATAATTATCTTAAGATGATCGGAGGGAATTAATGAAAAAGAAAGACGAAGGAATGCGTTATCCATCAATCGATAAATTACTCGCAAAAATCGATTCAAAATACAAGTTGGTTTACGCTGCTAGTAAAGTTGCACAAATTATAGAGACAGAAAAATTGTCTGTCGATGGTTCAAAGTGTACTAAATCAATTGGAATTGCACTTGAAGAGATAATGAATGGTAAAGTCGAAGTAGAGTTTGAATCCTAAAAAGCGTCTAGACGCTTTTTTTAGTAATTTCCATAATTAATGATGTGTTATAATGTGTGTGGTGGTTTTATTGAAATTAAAAGCTAAAATAGAGCTTTTGCCAAATGAACCTGGATGCTATTTAATGCAAGATGGTCAACAAGAAGTAGTCTATGTTGGTAAAGCTAAAAACTTAAAAAAGAGAGTTAAATCATATTTTACAGGTGCTCATAATGAAAAGACAACGCGTCTTTTATTGGAAGTAGCTGATTTTTCTTATATTTTAACAAATAGTGAAAGTGAATCACTTATATTAGAAAACAACCTAATTAAACAGTATAAACCTAAATACAACATTAGATTAATTGATGACAAGACTTATCCCTATATTGAAATTACGCAAGAAAAACATCCAAGATTGAGAATAGTTAGAAAAAAGACAGTTTCGGGGAAAGTTTTCGGACCATATCCTAATGTCTATTCAGCAAGACAAACTGAAAGATTGTTAAACCGGATATACCCTTTGCGTAAATGTGAAAAACTACCAAAAAAGGCTTGTTTATACTACCATATGGAGCAATGCTTAGCTCCGTGTATCAAAGATGAAATTGATTATAAAGATTATATAAGTCAAATTATTAAATTTCTTAAAGGTGACCAAAGTGAGTTGCTAACTAACTTGAAAATGATGATGGAACGAGCAAGTTTGACTTTAGAGTATGAAAAAGCAGCAGAATACCGCGATATGTTGAGCAATATTAAAACAACAACAGAAAAACAAATTATTGATCTCAATGATAGACAAGAACGTGATATTATTAGTTTTTCAGCTAATAAAGATGATGTAGCTATTCAAATATTGATAATGAAACAAGGTAAAATAACAGATCACCATCAAGTTGTCTATAACTATGTCGGAAAAGCACTTGATTCAGTTGTAAGCTATCTACAACAATACTATGAAAGCCTAACACCAAAGGAATTACTTTTAAGCGAATCTTTTAAGTTAGAAGATGTGAGAGCGCTTTTTGGTAAAAAAGCAATTATCCCTAAAATAGGAGACAAGAAAAAACTTGTCGACTTAGCTAGTAAAAATGCGGCCTACGACTTAAAGCACCATTTTATGCTTTACCGGCATCAAAAAGAAAAGACCCAAAAGGGTCTTGCTGAGCTTGGGGAAGTAATTGGACAAAAAGTCAATCACATCGAAGTCTTTGATAATGCTCAGCTGTTTGGAACAGCACCTATTTCAGCATTAATCGTCTATAAAGATGGTGAACTAGATAAGAATAATTACCGCCGGTATCATCTAAAAACAACGACCAACGATGATTATCAAGCGATGAGAGAAGTTGTTTACCGACGCTATCACAAAAGTTTAATGGAAAATAGCGAATTACCTGATTTGGTTTTAGTTGATGGGGGTAGTGGGCAAGTAAAAGTCGCCCAAGAAACACTAAACTCGCTAGACATAAAAGTAGCGATAGCGGGCCTAAAAAAAGATAAGAAACATCTACTGCAAGCCCTTGTTTACAAAGGCGAAGTTATTCCTTTAACTAAACAAAGTGAAATGTATAAATTGCTAGTGAAATTATCAGCGGAAGTTCACCGTTTCGCTACTAACTTCCATAAAAAGACCAGAAAAAAACAAAGCATGCTATCACCCCTTGATAAAATAAAAGGGTTAGGTGAAAAGAGAAAAAAAATGCTTTTAAATGAGTTTGCTAGTCTCAAAGATATTTATAATGCCAGCGAAGAGCAGTTAAAAGGACTAGGAATACCAAAAAATGTTATTGTCCAAATCAGGAAGGATACTTATGAAAAAAATAATACATGACGTTAACTTTAAAAACAGAACTTTCTCCCTGGTTTTAGGTAAGAAAAAAGTAGGGTTTTACTTGACTAACCGTTTAGTGAAAATGTTTTTTCCCTACTTGAAAAAAGGGGTTCTCGTTGATTTTGAGATTGCAGAAAGAAGCAAAAGAATTGGTAATTGTAAATACATTCAAGTAGCGCACTTCAATCAGATTGTATCACTTATGCCCTACTATATTCACTACGATCTATTTAAGTTAAGAGATGATATGCGTGATATGCTTTTAAGCAATGATTATTTTGTTTTTCTTGATTTTGAGATGACAATGCCAGGTTATCGTGAGTCTAAGTTTAGCCCAGAAATCATCCAAGTTGGATATGCAGTGGCAAAGGCCAACTCAAAGATTGTGCATCAAGATGGTTATTATGTCTTACCCAAAGACAAACAAAGACTTACAACAAGAACAAAAAGATTTTTAAATCTAGACCAAACTACTTTTTTCAAAGAAGCTGTTCCCTACGATGAGTTTTATGAAAAATTGAAAAAAATAATTAAAAAATATAACCCGAAATTCGTTGTTTGGGGAAAAAATGATGTTTCAGCCTTAAGTGAGTCATATGCCTTGCATCAAAAGGAAGTTCTGACAAATAATATGGGTTTTGTTGATCTTTTAAAACTGCACAAAGATTATTTTAATCTAGCAAACGACATTGGATTATTTAAAGCATATAAATCTTATTATGATGTTAGCTTTAAGCAAGCACACGATGCCAAAGATGATGCGATAATTACGAAATATGTTTTTGATGCCTTTCTCGACTACATTAAAAATAGTGACTAAGATAGAAAAAAAGCCAAATTGGCTTTTTTTTATTAATCTTATTTTAAATCAATAACAACAGGGATAACAAGTGGCTTTCTCTGTGTTAAAGCAAAAAGCTTTTCATTTAGGTGGTCGGTGATAGACTGTTTTAGTTTTTCTGGGTTAAATGATTTTTTGTTGAGCTCACTTTGTGTTATTTCTTTTACGGTTTTTGCAAGCGATGCTGTTATCTCTTCACTGCTTTTCATATAGATGAAACCACGAGAGATGATAGTAGGATTATTAAGTAGTTTTCTTTTTTTCGAGTTTATCGATAAAATAACTGAAAACAAACCTTCCTCACTTAAACGCTTGCGTTCTTTAATAACTCTACTACCGATATCACCAATCCCAGAGCCATCGATATAGGTAACCCCAGAAGTTACTTGTCCTGAGATGTAGATGTCATTTTTTGATAGAGCAGCGACATCCCCATTATCCATTACTAAAATGTTTTTTTGGGGTATTCCGCACTCAACAGCTAGCTGTTTATGCTGTTTAAGCATTCGGTGCTCGCCGTGGACAGGAATAAAGTATTTTGGTTTAACTAAGCTTAACATTAGTTTTAAATCGTTTTGGTTCCCGTGACCTGATGTATGCGTATCAGCAAGGGGGCCGTGAGTAATCACTTCAACTTCTAGACGAACTAATTTATTGATTGTCCGGTTAACGCCTGCTTGGTTTCCTGGAATAGGAGAAGAGGAAAAAATCACGGTGTCGCCAGGTAGGACCTGTATTTGTCTATGATTCCCATTAGCAATTCGACTTAGGGCAGCAAAGGGCTCTCCTTGAGACCCAGTAACAAGAAGTGTTACTTCATCTGGTTTAAGTCGGTTTACTGTATCAGCTTTAATTATTGTATCTTTAGGTGCTTTAATATACCCTGTTTGCATGCCGATTTCAATTGCTCGATCCATGCTACGCCCAAAGACAGCGACTTTTCGTTTATTAGAAACTGAGGATTCAATTATTTGTTGAATACGATACATATTAGAGGCGAAAGTAGCAATAATAATCCGCCCTTTAATGCGTGAAAAAAGTTCATTGATTGACTTTCCTATCTTGCTATCTGAAACTATTAGTTCATCACGTCCTGAGTTTGTTGAATCAGAAAGCATGCAAAGAACACCTTCACTCCCAATAGCAGCTAGTTTATCATACTCGGCTGGAGGTCCAACAGGAGTGAAATCAATTTTGAAATCACCAGTATGAAATATAATTCCTTGCTTAGTCCTAAAGACAATCCCAAACATATCAGGAATAGAATGATTTAGTCTAATAAATGAAATCTCGATAGCATCAAACTTAAATGTATAGTGACTTTTATAAACTTCTATTTTAGGAGATAGGACATCTTTGTGCTCATTAAGTTTATATTCGATCATATCTACGGCAATTCCTGCGGCATATATTTTAGGTATTTTAACTTTTTTCAACAAATAAGGGATGCTTCCGATATGGTCTTCATGAGCATGCGTAATAAAAAGACCTACGATTCGATCCTCATTGGCTCTTAGATAAGAAAAATCAGGGATTACATAATCGATACCCAGTAGGTTTTCATCTGGAAACAAAATACCAGAATCAACAATAAAGATTTTGTTATCTATTTCAAAAATATACATATTTTTCCCGACTTCGCCAAGACCGCCTAAGGCAAAAATGCCCAGCTCACCGGTTTTTAGTGGTGCTTTTTCCATATTAGTTCCTCCAACAACGTTAACTATAATACTATTGTATAATAAAACTTCAAAAAATGGTAGTACATTACATAATATGCTATAATATTTTAGAGGTGGAAGATGAAAACAATTATATTTTTTGATATTGACAACACAATTTACAGTAATACATTAAACAAGATACCCAAACAAACATATAAATTGTTACATGCTCTTTATCAGAGACAAGATGTTGTTTTAGGCTTAGCTACGGGCAGAAGCAATAAAAAAATAGAAGTGATTCAAGAGGTCTTACATCTATTTAAGTATCGTGTTTTGATTAATGGAGCAGTTGTTTATCAGGATAATAAGATTATTCATGATAATCCGATAAGTAAACAAGATATTATCAAAGCTATTAAAATTACTAAAGACAACGGATTTAGCATTGGTCTGGTTGGTGTGGAACAAGAGGCAGTTAGTTATTATGATGAAAAAGTAAGCAAAGGTATGAAGTCGCTACGAGGCTTTGTTCCACAAGTTGATCCAGAGTTTCATCTTAAAAACAAAGTATACCAGTTTTGGTTGTATAATGATAATGAGCAACTAATATTAGATGTTTCCAAAAAAATAAAAGATTTCACAGTATATCCGTGGCATACTGGTGGTGCGGATTTCACGTACCCTGAAATGAATAAGAGTTTTGGAATTAAAAAAGCACTTGAAAATGAAAAGGATTATCGTTTGATATGTGTTGGTGATGGGGCAAATGATATTCAGATGATTGAAAATGCTGATGTGGGGATTGCGATGAGCAATACACGCTTTAGTGCTCTAAAAGAAAAAGCTGATCATCTTGCTCCACATATAATGGAAGATCAGCTTTACGATTTCTTTAAATCAATAAACCTTATTTAAACACAATTTAGCTTTTACTTCCTTAATGATTTCTTTTGGAACATAAGGTGATATGTCAGCGTTGTGGACAATCAACTCTTTAATTGATGAAGATGAGACGAAATGGTTTCGTGATGAGGGAAACAAGATGACGGTTTCAATGCTTGGGTTAAGGTTGCGGTTGAACTGATATAAGGCATACTCATTTTCATAATCAGTAATATTTCTTAAGCCTCGAATAATTAGATTAATCGAGTTATCTTGAGCATAACGGATCACAAGGTCAGCTGTTGAGGTAATAACAACGTTGTCAAGATGCGCTGTAGAGCGTTTAAGCATATCAAGGCGCTCTAGCGTTGTGAATGTTGGAATCTTTTTATAGTTATCAGCAACACAAATATGTAGCTGATCAACAAAAGTTGACGCACGTTCAATAATATCTAGGTGTCCGATTGTAAGTGGGTCGAATGTCCCAGGGTAAACAGCTTTTTTCATATAAGTACCTCTAATAGTAGTATATCATTAAATAAAAAAAAATAAAGGAGATTTTAAAATGAAAGTTTATCGTAAAAGTTTAGTTGTTCAATTATTGCTTTTTATTATGTTTTTCGCAATGGGGGCCTACACGCTGGGGATTCATTATCTAGGGAAAGCACATCCATGGATTGTCTATGTGATTTTCGGCCTACTTGTTGCACTAGGTATAGTTGGTTTTATCATCTATAAAAGTTCTGATAATACTGTAGTAGCGATTACCGAAAAAGAGCTTAAAACAATTAGATATTTGATTTATGGGTATTTTGCCGTTTATCTTTTGCAGATGATTATAAGTAGTCGCTTTGATGGAAAAGTAGATACATTAGAAATTATCGCTCTTGTTAGTGGTGTTCTATTAATGACGATAGCTATAATAGGTGTCTTTTTACAGTATAGGGTCTTGCGTTTAAAGTAAGTAGTGGAATCCCACTTGCTGTTGTTTTCTAGAGGTAGTGCTATAATGAAAGCAATATAGGAGGGAATACTATGAAAATTCTTGAACAAGTCTACACATTGAAAAACGGGGTTAAGATCCCTAAAATCGGTTTTGGCACTTGGCAAGTGCCAAGTGGTGATATTGCCTATGAGTCGGTGAGATTAGCACTTAAAAATGGTTATCGTCATATTGATACTGCCGCGGCATATCAAAATGAAGCGAGTGTTGGATTAGCAATTAAAGATTCTAAGATTCCTCGATCCGATATTTTTGTGACCTCGAAACTACAATCGCATATTAAGACATATGATGAAGCGATTGCGGCATTTGAAAAAACAATGGAGGAATTGGATATGGATTATTTAGACCTTTATTTGATTCATGCTCCATGGCCGTGGAATGAGATCGGTAAAGAGTGTGATAAGGGAAACGTCTTAGCTTATCAAGCAATGGAGAAGCTATACAAAGATAAACGGATTAGAGCGATTGGAGTTTCTAATTTTAAACCAAAAGAGTTAGATAATATTATTAATAAGTGTGGAATAGTGCCTCATGTTAATCAAATTGGCTATTTCATTGGTAATAAGCAAAAGGAGACAGATGATTACTGCAAAGCTAAAAATATTTTAGTTGAAGCTTATTCACCGCTTGCTATTGGTTATTTACTTAAAAATAAAGAAGTCATTAAAATGGCTAGCAAATACGGAGTTACCTCAGCGCAAATATGCCTTCGTTATTGTCTTGAAAAAGGCGTGCTCCCATTACCTAAATCGACCCACGAATCAAGGATTGTTGAAAATGCGCAATTAGATTTCATTATCAAGCGCAAAGATATGGAATTACTTGATCAGATTGAAGATGACCCGAGGAAATGGTAGTTATCAATTATTTATAAAACAACAAAAACCGGTGATACGCCTTTATTAAGACGTTTTTCCGGTTTTTATGTGGTTTATTTGTACCTGTATTTTATAAAAAAAGGAAAATATTAGTACTCAATCGAATCGAATTTAAGCGTTTTCGGTCCTTGCATCTCAACATAAAAATTAGTTACTGCAGTTTTAACATAAGGCATCAAAAATAAAAAGCCAATTCCAAATGTTAGCAACGCTAAGATATACCATCCAATAAAGCTAAAGTATAGTTTGAAAAGACGTAATTTGTTACCATCCATCATCTCGCGACTTTTGGTGATTGCCGCAATTGCGTCTATTTTTGGGTTGTCGGCAACAATATAAGGGACCATACTATAGGAGAATGATTTGATAATCCCCGGGATTATCAATAGCAAACTCCATAGAATCAAAAAAAGCGAGGCTAACAAATAAGAAACTATTGAGGTAACCAAGCTGTTTCTAAACCCATCTAATAGGAGTTCTATATCAGCGTTTTCAACTTTATTTCTAACTACTACTAACAAGTAAGACGAAAAACCAACAGCCAGAGGGCCAACTAAAATAAACCCAAGAACTGTCGAATAAATAAGCGATGCACATGCTGCTAAAATAAGATATGCAGCAACCACATTCCAATATTGTCCTTGTAGTTGCTTTCTTGCTGCTGCTCTAAGTTCACTGCTATTCATAAAAACCTCCAGGTAATGATTTAGGTTAAGTGTATCATATTTAGATTGTTAGAGCAAGTTCCAAAAAGATATGCTAATGGTTTTGACAAGTTTCACAAATCCCATAAAAAGTCATGTCGTGATGCGTTATCTTGAAGTTGTGTTGTTTAGCAATTGTATTAGCTTCATTGCCTAATAGGCATCCAATTTCATGCATCTTTTGACACGTTGTGCAAATCATATAGTGGTTGTGATCTTTCTTGTTCAAATAGAAATAGGTCGTGTTATTCATCGTGCTCTTTAAAATCAATCCAGCTGTAAAAAAACTATCTAAAATACGGTAGATAGTTGAAAGATTCATTGAGTTTTCAGGTAGTTCATCTAAAATCATTGCTACTGTTTTTGGTTTAATTGTTTCTTTGAATAGATTTAAGATAGCCTTTCTTTGCTGTGTCATTCGCATAATCTAACTCCTTAAAAAAGTTTTTGTAATCAATGATATCGTTAATAGTATAGCATAGATAATGACGATGGTTGAACCAACAGGTAGTTCAAGAGGGTGAGCAATAAAGATACCGGCTAAAACGACAAAAAACGAAGATGTCAAACCTAGAAAAAGCGTCGCTTTAAAACTCTTGGTCCATTGACTAGAGATAACAGCTGGGAAAACAACCAAAGCTGAAATCAATAAAGTGCCAATTGTTCTAACACCAATAACAATGAAAAAGGCCGTTAAAGCGGCTAGTAAATACCCAAGAACAGTGATTTTTACCTTAGTGAAGCGGGCATAACTCTCATCATATGTCATCAAAAGAAGAGCGCGATAAAAAATGATAATGAAAAGTGAGATTAAGATGGTGATAATTATAGCCAACACAAGTTCTGCTTGTGTTGCTGTGAAAATATTGCCGACTAAGATGCTTTCAATTGAAATATTGAATCCCTCACCTTTCTTAACTAAGATCAGTCCAATAGCAAATGAAACGGCAGATACTAAACCAATTGCGGCATCACCATTAATTGTTTTACTAGAGGCTAGATACTTTATCAATATTGAGGCAGCAATAACAAAAGGAATAGCTAGGTAGAGGTCTTTATTAAATAACAGTATTCCTAATACAATTCCAGCGAAGCTAACATGAGCAAGACCATCAGCAATCATCGCTTGTTGATTCAAAACTAAAAAGGGACTGAGGAGTGCAGCTGATAAAGCTAGAGTTATGCCGATTAAAAAAGCGTTTTGAATAAAATCATGAGCTAAAAAATCAAGCATGATCACACCCCCTATGTTCAAATTCATAATAGTCTTTGTAAGGTCCGAAAAACTTAATATCTTGGTCAATATACATCGTTAAGCAATCATCTTTAACAGCGTCGGTTAAATCATGAGTCACATAGATGATAGTTGTCTTGTGGTTTTTTTGCAGTTCTGATAGTAACTGATAAAATTTTTGTCTAAACTCAGGGTCAAGAGCAGAAGTGGGTTCATCTAGAATTATAAGGTCAGGATTTGAAATAAGCGCTCTAATAATAAAAACTCTTTGCTGCTGCCCGCCTGATAAACGAGAGATGCTGGCGTTATATAATTGCGGAATCTCCATTTTTTGGAGCCATTTTTTAATAAGCGATATTTCGGTTTGCCTAGGGATTAATCTTTGTTTTTTGAACCCACTATAAATGACTTCTTTGACAGTCATAGGGAAGTTTGTCTTAATAGTTATTTTTTGAGGTAAATAGCCCATATGGATGGTTTTATCGATTATGATCTGTCCTTTAGAGGGTTTTAGGGCACCGGTAAGAAGTTTAAGCAATGTTGTTTTACCACTGCCATTAGGTCCGATAATATGCAAAAAAGAACCTTTTTTAAGTTCAAAGGTTATTTTTTTTAAAGCGATAAAATTGCCGTATAAAACAGATACTTCTTGATATTTAATCATTGTGTAGCGTTAAACTGAAGTGCAAGTTTTAAGTTCTCAATATTTTGTTCTAGCAAATCAGCGTAACTAATCCCTTTTCGAAAATTTTCAAGAGTGACATTATGATATCCGTGTAGTTCTAATAAGGTCAATGAATAACCTTGTGTTTTTAATTGAGCAGCAATTGCCTTTGCTGCTTTAGGTTCAACAAGTTCTTCGGTAAACAAAAAAGCTGCATTTGCTTCTTTGACAAGATTTGTAAAATTGATTAATTCTGCACTAGTCAAATCAGCATCTGGTTTAAAGTCATCAAAAAGAGACACAATATCTAGGTGATACCTTTTAGCAAATGCTCCCATTGCATTGTGCCCCGCAAAAAAGATTGTCGGATGACCGTTGTCAAGAGACTGCAGGAATGTTTTGAAATCATGATCAAGGTTTGATATTGTTTCAATATAAGATGTTGCATTTGCAATATATACCGCTTGATTTACAGGGTCTATTGCAATGATTTTATGGAGAATAGCTTCGATTAACTGGACTGCGGTAGTAGGATCTGTCCAGTAGTGCAGTGAATCAGAACATTGATGATGATGGTGATGGTGCAATGCTGTTGTTGTTTTAACGTCATGGTGATGATGATCAGCTAAAATATAGTGTTTTGATAGATCCATAACAATGGTGTTTTCACCACCAATATCAGCAGGTGAGCTAATCCAATTGTCTATTTCAAGGCTTGTGAAAATAAACAGTTTGGAATTTTTAATTTCAATCATATCCATGCTGGTTGCTTCAAATGAATGTGCGTCTGCACCAGGTGGGGTGAGTAGGCTAACGGTCATTTTATCACCAACGATTTGCCTAGCGAAATCGTATTGGGGAAACATCGTGGTGACGATATCCACTTGTTTTTCTTTTGTGCAAGCTGATAGAAAAAACAGGGTAAATAGAAGTAAGACAAATGCTGTGGTTCTTTTCATAATAACTCCTCCTTGTTGCAAATGATTTGCATTTACAGTATATCACTTGATATCTTAATTGCAAATCATTTGCAACAAGAAAATGAAAAACGCTAAAAAACATGAAAAAAATTGAAAAAATCCAAAAAAAATGCTATACTATAGACCTAATGCTGAGTGGGATGATATTTCCACTCATTTTATTGAGGTTAAAAATGAAATTAGAAAAAATAAAAGAAAAGTTAATCCCTATCTTGGAAAAAGACAACCTAGAAATCTATAGTATTCGGACGAAAAAAGAGCACGGAGAAAAAATTGTTGAAATTCTTTTAGATGTTGAGACAATAGAATTAGGCATATTAGAAAAGATTCATTTAGAATTAGTGTCAAAACTAGATGATCAAGACCTAGACCCTAACCATTTTCTAGAATTATCCTCGTTAGGTATTGAGCGTCCGCTCAAAACAAAAGAGGAACTTAGCAAAGAGATTCCTAACTATATTTACCTAGAATCGCCAAAGTATCAAGGGAATGCGACATTATTATCATTTGTCAATAATGTCTTAGTTCTAAGAATTAATGATAAAGGGCGGTTTAGAAAAATAGAGATTAATTATGAAGACACTAAAAATATTAGAAAAGCAGTTAAATTTTAGGAGGATAACATGATAAGTAAAGAATTTTTCAAAAATATTGATGAAGTAGCAGCAGATAAAGATTTAACACATGAGCAAGTAATTGAAGCCTTTGTTCAAGGGATGATGGCAGGCTGCAAAAAAGCTCACGATGTCCGTTCATGCCGTGTTGATGTTAGAGAAGAACGAAATGAAATCCTTGTCTACCAACAACATTTAGTTGTGGAAGAGTATAGTGTTGATGCTGATAAAAACTATTCACAAATACTTTTAGCAGATGCGAAGGAAATAACTTCACGCGCTAAGGTAGGAGAAGTGATAGAACAAAAAATCAATCCTAAGTCTTTTGGACATTTCGCTGTGCGTGATTTTAAAAGCAGATTGAATGAAACACTTATCAGTATGCAAAAAGAGAACTTATATAAGCATTTTAAAGCCTTTGAGCATGAGATGATAACGGCACGCGTCATTGATGTCGCATCTGATCATTACCGCTTAGATATCGGGAAAGATCTAACAACGTTATTACCTAAAAAAGAAGCATTAGCAAAAGATAATTTCCATATTGGTGATTATGTACGCGTTTATGTGTCTGATGTTGAGATGAAAACAAAATGGCCTAAGGTATTTGTTAGTAGATCTCATCCTAGTTTGATTATTAGATTATTAGAAAGCTTTATTCCAGAGATTAAAGACGGAATTATCGAAATAATGGGAATCTCTCGTGACCCAGGAGAACGTTCGAAAATAGGAGTTAGATCAAATGACCCTAAAGTTGATCCGATTGGAGCTTGTGTTGGCGAAGGAGGATCACGAATTCGTGAGATTGTTAAAGCCTTAAGTGATGAAAAGATAGATCTATTCCGTTGGAGTGACAACGAAAAAGAACTAATTGCTAATGCTCTTCAACCATCTGAGGTGGTTGCTGTTACAAGAGTTAACCCGAAAGAAAAAAATGCACTTGCGATTGTTCCTGATGATCAGTTATCATTAGCGATTGGTAAACTTGGCCAAAATGTAAAACTTGCAGTTCAAGCATGTGGCTGGAGTATTGATATTAAGTCAGAAACAATGGCTCAAGGTGAAGGTATTTTATACTAATTAGTAAAAAGAGGTCAGACTACATGAGTAAACAAAGAAAAATTCCGTTAAGGACATGTGTCGTAACTAAAGAAATAGCCCCTAAAAAGGATTTAGTGAGAATTGTAGCAACTAAACAAGGTGTTGTTTCAATCGATTTAAAAGGAAAAGCGCCAGGTCGTGGAGCTTATCTTAAATTGAGTAAGGATGTTATTATGCTTGCTAAAAAAAACAGGTCGTTAGCTAAAAAGCTTGGTGTAGAGATACCAAAGAGCATTTATGAACAATTGTTAGCATTAGCAGATGATTTATAATACTTTAGGGCTTATCTACCGAGCTAGAAAAATGACCATTGGTACGGATATAACAATTAGTGAACTAAGAAAGAAAAAACTGTTTTTAATTATACTAGCGACAGATGCCTCAAAGTTAACAAAAAAGAAAGTCTATGATAAAGCAAAGACTTATCAAGTTGAAGTTATCGAGACACTGTCATCAGGTGAAATATCACAAGCAATTAGTAAAAATGACATCAAAGTTATTGGCATAACCGATAAAGGGTTTAGCCAATCATTGATGAAGGGAAAAAGGAAGTGATTTTATGGCTGTAAAAAAAAGAAGGTTTGTTAAAAAGAAAACAAAAGAACGTAGAAAACCAAATTTGCTGAAAAAAGAAGTGAAGTTTGTTGGTGAAAAAATAATTTATTGCAAACCTGAGATGAGTGTTGCTGATGTTGCGCAATCTCTAGGGTTAAGTAATGCTGCAATGATTAAAAAACTGATGCAACAAGGGCTAATGACGAGCATCAATCAAGTAATTGATCGTGATACGATTGAGCTAATAGCGCTTGAAGATGGTTTTGAAGTCAAAGATGAAGTTATAACGGATGTTTCTCGTTATGATGAAATGGTTATTGTTGATGAAGATAAAGATATGGTTAAAAGACCGCCGATTGTAACTGTTATGGGTCATGTCGACCATGGTAAGACAACTTTGCTTGATGCGATCAGAAGAGCGAGAGTTGTTGAAGGCGAAGCTGGTGGGATTACACAACATATTGGTGCATACCAAGTTGTTAGAAATGGTGAGGCAATAACTTTTATTGATACACCAGGACATGCGGCATTCACTGAAATGCGAGCACGTGGTGCTAAAGTAACTGACATTGTTATTTTAGTTGTTGCCGCTGATGACGGTGTTATGCCTCAAACAATTGAAGCTATTGATCATGCAAAAGCAGCCAATGTTCCAATTATTGTAGCTATTAACAAAATTGACAGAGAGTCAGCAAACCCTGATAGGGTTATGACTGAACTTTCCGAAAAAGGGATTGTTTCTGAAGCATGGGGTGGAACAGTACCATTTGTTAATGTTTCTGCTTTAAAAAACCAAGGAATTGACGAGTTATTAGAAGTTATTCTATTACTTAGTGAGATTGAAGAGTTTAAAGCGAATCCGAACAGACTTGCTAAAGGTACTGTTATCGAGGCAAGCCTCGATAAAGGTAGAGGTGCTGTCGCAACACTAATTATTGAAACAGGAACTCTAAAAGTAGGAGACTATATTGTAATAGGAAATACCTATGGTAAAGTTAGAACAATCCAAGATGATCTAAAGAAACGTCATCAAGAAGCAGCTCCTTCACAACCAGTTGAGATAACAGGGCTAAATACTGTCCCTAAAGCCGGAGATATCTTTATGGCTTTTAAAGATGAGAAAGTAACAAAAGATATTGCTGGCGAACGTCAGTCGAGATATAAAGAAACCGAATTAAAAGCTATTAAAAAAACATCCTTGGATAGTCTGTTTGGTAAAATGGAAAGCATGACTAAAGAATTGAGAATTATTATTAAAGGTGATGTTCAAGGGTCGATTGAAGCTTTAAAAAACATGCTTGAAAAAATTGATATAAGGGGTTTTCATGTTAATGTTGTAAGAGCGACAGTGGGGGCGATTACAGAAAACGATGTTACATTAGCAAACGCATCAGAAGCAATTATTATTGGCTTTAATGTTAGACCAACTCTGGCTGTAAAAAAAACCGCTGATACGCAAGGCGTTGAAATAAGACTGTATCAAATTATTTACCGTGTTGCTGAAGATATCGAAGCTGCCCTTAAGGGAATGCTTGAACCAGTATTTGAAGAAATAGTTACAGGACAAGCTGAAGTTAGAGATATTTTTAAATCCTCAAAAGTTGGAACGATTGCAGGTTGTTATGTTACAAGCGGATTTATTAAAAGAGATGCACTAGTTCGTGTTCTTAGAGACGGTATTATTGTTTATGAAGGTAAATTAGCTTCACTTAGACGTTTTAAAGATGATGCGAAAGAAGTGAAGACAGGTTTTGAATGTGGGCTGTCAGTAGAAAATTTTAATGACATTAAGGTAGGAGATGTTATTGATGCTTCACAAATGAAAGAAGTCAAGGAGGATTAAATGTCTATTACAGCAGACCGGTTAGCAAGTTTAATTCAACGAGAATTAGCAACTATTGTTAATTTAGAAATTAGAGATAAAAGCTTTGGTTATATTAACCTAACAGAGGTCAAAGTGACTAGAGATATGTCGTTTGCTACTGTTTATTATACGATTCTAAGCGATGATGAAAAGATTATTGATAAGGCGCGTAGTGCTATTGGTGAGAGTAGAGTTACAATTCGCATGGAGTTAGCTAAAAAGATTAGAAACATTAGAAAAATACCAGATTTAATTTTCAAATATGATGAAGCGTTAGCTTATGGGAATAGAATTGATGACCTCCTAAAGACAGTAAAAAAGTAACCTAGGTTACTTTTTTTTATACTAGTATTGAAATTTGATTAAAAATAAAAAACTCTATTCAATATATGCATTTTATCAAAGTAAACAAGTCAGAGCCTAGCCTAAATATTTTGACAACCTTCTTGGTGCTACCTTGAAAAAAGTAGTAAATGATATAAAATCTGCATCTATACTAATATGTTACATGTTATAATGATTATAGCGACAAACAAAAGAGGTGAGGTTAGCATGAATATGATTGCAAAAGTAATTGTTGACATTAAACATGAAGCGATTAACCAAGAATTTTCATATCTAATTCCAAACCGATTCCAAACATTCTTAAAAAAAGGGATGCGTGTTTTAGTTCCTTTTGGGGCTCAAATGCGGATGGGGTTTGTTGTTGAGTTGGTAGAAAAAAGTGACAAAGCAACAAAAGAAATTGCTGATGTTCTAGATATTACACCAACTATCAATGAAGAAACCTTTAAGCTAATTGATGAAATTATGCTCTATGCGCCGAATTTGTATAGCTCCATTTTTTCAACAGTGTGTCCTAGTGAGATAATGATGAGTTATCAAAAGGAAGTTAAATTGTTATTACCAGAACAACTTCCAGAGGAATTGAAGCAGAGCTTTGATAAAAAAGGAACATGGAAGCTAAAGAAAAAAGATCAATTATACTGGGCCAAGTTGAAAAGGTTAGCAGCTAATGGAGTTATCTCAATTGAGACAATTATTTCACAAAAAGGTGTCAAAAAAACAGAGGTGTTTTATGGCTATAATGAAGATCATAAATACTTAAAGATTAAAAACTATAGTTTAGTGATAGAGTCATTTTTAAATAAAAAAACTATTTCTAAAAAAGAACTCATGAATTTAGGTCTATCTGCAAGTTCACTTAAAACACTTGAAAAGCATCAAGTGTTGATCTCAAGCAAAAAAGAAGTTACAAGAGAGATAAAGCATCACTTTACGCTAAAAGACAAAAAAGTAAAACTAACAGACGAACAACAAAAAGCTAAAGATGCAATAGTTGGGGTCTTAAACAGATATCAAACCTTTTTGTTAAAAGGAGTTACAGGGTCAGGTAAAACAGAAATTTACCTTGAGTTAATTGAGGGTGTTTTAAAAAAAGATGGTCAGGTTTTAGTTTTAGTTCCAGAGATTACTCTAATTGGGCCAATGGCTAAACGGCTAAAGTCCAGGTTTGATAATGTTGTAATCTATCATAGTGGGTTGTCTAAGGGAGAAAGATTTGATCAATATAACTTGTTACAGACAAATAAAGCATCAATTTTGCTTGGAACAAGAAGTGCTGTTTTTCTGCCGCTCAATCAATTAGGACTTATCATTATTGATGAGGAGCATGATATGTCATATGAGCAACAAGTAGGTGTGTTTTATGATGCTAAAAAAATCGCGGAAACTAGGGCGATATATCATAGCATTCCACTTGTTTTAGGAAGTGCAACCCCGAGTATCATCTCGATGTATCAAGCAGAACAAAAAAAATACCGGTTGTTAGAGTTAAAAAAGCGCCCCTTTGGTCTTGAGTTGCCGACTATTCAATTGATCGATATGAAAAAAGAACTAAAAGAAAACAACTCCTCAATTTTTTCTAAAGCATTGCTTGAGGCAATGAAACTAAGATTAAAGAAAGGTGAACAGATAATTCTTTTATTAAATCGTAAAGGATACTCGCCATTTGTTTTATGTCAACAATGTGATTATGTCCCATCATGTCCTCATTGTGATATTTCACTGACTTATTATAAGAAAAAGAGTTTGCTGAAATGTCATTACTGTGGATATGAAAAAAAGTATAGTCAGACTTGTGAAGTTTGTAAACAAACACCCGTCAAAGAGGCGGGAATAGCTATCGAGTATGTCGAACAAGAACTTAAAAAAGTTTTACCTTTAGCTAGAGTTGTTCGCATGGATGCGAGCGTGACAAAAACTAAAGGGAGTCATGAAATAATATGGAATGATTTTTTGAATCAAAAAGCCGATATTTTGTTAGGAACCCAAATGATTGCTAAAGGTTTTGATTTCCCCTTGGTCACATTAGTTGGTGTTTTAATGTCTGACTTACTGCTAAAGGTCCCCTCTTACCGAGCGAGTGAACAAGCTTTTATGTTGCTGTCACAAGTCACAGGGCGATCTGGGCGTTTTTTGCCTGGGCAAGCCATCATCCAAGGATATAACCTTGAACATTACGCAATAAGAAGCGTTATAACCGGCTATGATTATTTTTACAAAGAAGCTTTATATTACCGTAAATTAGCTAAGTATATGCCTTATCAAAATGTTTCCCAAATATTGATTGAAGGTCCTAGTTTTCTACAAACATACCAACAAGCTTTTTTACTAAAAAAACATTTAACGAATAAGGCCGTTACTGTTTTAGGTCCGACTCCAGCTTTAATAAAACGCATTAAAGATATGAATCGTTTTGTTATAACGCTAAAGTATCAAAAGATAGATCACATAAATCTGTTTAAAATTATTAAATCCTTTGAGACAAATGAAATAAGAATTAAGTATTACCCAATATTAGATGTTATATAGGAGCGTGTGAGATGAAAATAGTTTTTATGGGAACACCCCAATTTGCGATTGAGACTCTCGAGATGTTAATCGAACAACACAATGTTATTTTAGTTGTTTCGCAACCCGATAAACCAGTAGGCAGAAAAAGAATGTTACAACAGTCACCGGTGAAACAAGTAGCTGTAGCTAATCAAATCCCTGTTTTCCAGCCTGAAAAATTAACAAAGGATTATCAAATCATTCTTGATTTGAAGCCAGATATGATTATTACGGCAGCTTATGGGCAGATGCTGCCCAAAGAGTTATTAGATAAAATAACAGCCCTTAATGTTCATGGATCACTACTGCCTGCATATAGAGGGGGTGCCCCAATCCAATATGCCCTTTTTGATGGCTTAGCCCAAACAGGTGTTACCATTATGTATATGGCCTTAAAAATGGATAGTGGAGATATTATAAAACAGAAAATAGTAGAAATTGATGAAGCCGATAACTACTTAACTCTAAGCCGAAAGTTAAGTGTTTCTGGCAAGCAAGCACTACAAGAAGTGTTAGAAGACTTAGAAAAAAACATTATTCATAGAATGCCACAAGAACAGTCTAAAATCACCTATGCCTATACAATAAAAAGAAGTGATGAACAAATCTGTTTTTCACAGACAACAAAGAGGATTATCAACCGCATTAGGGGAGTTTCCCCAGAGCCTGGAGCTTACGCGCTAATCAATAATAGTCTAATCAAGTTTTATGAAGCTAGAAAAAGTGATATAATAAGCAGTAGTGATGTATCGGGTATGGTTTTATGCATCAAAAAAAAACTTATTGTTAAAACAAAAGATGGTGCAGCTGAAATCTTGACAATCCAAGCCCCAGGAAAGAAAAAAATGAACACCAAAGATTTTCTTAATGGACAAAATATTATTAAAAAAAATGATGTCTTTGCTAGAAAGGAATGATTATATGACAGAGGTAAAGAAAAAAACACTTTTCACCAGAAGAGAAATGTTTGAATTTAATAAAAAGACGCTCAAAAAAAGAGGAGTCAGCATTGATGCAATCGCCGAGATTACTTTTCAACAACAATCACGTTATACAGACGACATATCAAGAGGGATATGCGTCGAATCAGTCGAAAAAATACTTTCGCTAAGAGATGTGTTTCACCATGTTCAACTTGCTGCTGAAATTGACAGGCTTGCTGAAAGAGGGATGTTTCAAGGGCCAATTCAAGATATTATTTATGAAGATGTGGGTCTGTTTGGTATTGATGAAACAATGGGCCTAGATGTTTCAGGTCTTTATGGGACAATCGGGCAAACCAATTTCGGGGATATTGATGTCAATAAACAAGGGATTGTCAAACGCTTAAATGATGCTGGAAAAGAAGAAGGAATTTGCCATACATTTCTAGATGATATTGTCGGAGCTATTGCTGCTGCAGCATCAACAAGAGTTGCACAAATAATGAATGAGGAAATTGCGCAAGAAGATATCGGAGTTAAGCGTTTCAGTATCTTTGATATCTAGAGATAGGATGATTATTAGTGGGAAAAGCCAAATGGCATAGCAAATGGAACATTAAGAAACTTGGGCGAGATATTTTCGCTAAGTTTTTTGGTTTTGAACAAGGAGTAGATATAACTGATGATACAGCGGTGTTGTACCGCCGTAATATTGTAATTAAGAATATCGTTTTCATCTCAAATATAATGTATTCTATTATTTTGTTGGTGCTATCATTAAGTATTCAAGGCCAGGTTTCTGATTGGGTAGTGACAGTTATCGCATTCCCTTTAACCTATGTTGTTAATAAAATGTTAAAAAAACTAATTAACATGGATCCAGAAGATAAAATCAAACAGTTAGTAGCAATGTATGTGGCTGCTTTCTATATTTTCTTTTCTTCGGTTTTAATCTATGCTAAGTTGTATACGGTTGAATACTTTGAAACAGGGGCCTATATCTTAATGTTTTATGCGGTTGTAGTTATCTCCTTGTATCAAAACAAAAAGCTACTGAGCAGTAGCTTTCAAGCATTACTGGCTATTTTGACAGTTATTCACTTGGTTTGGACATATAACTTTCATGATCTCGTTGAAGGGAACACTATTTTCGATTTCTTGCCTGCTTTTGTTAAATTGCCAGAATTTAGCGATATTTTATTAAGAACGCTATTATTTATCTTATTTTACTTTGTTGTTTATTCGATTGTCTCAATGGGACAATATATGCAAGAAGAAAGAAAGAAAGAACTAACAAAAAGAAGACAAGTCCAATCTGATTTTTCACATATTGTTGGCGATCTATTTTCGGTAGTATTTTCAAGATCTGACATGCTAACAGAAGAAAAACACGCAGGTCAAGTCCGGCAAATGAGCGGCAAACTGGCAAATAACTATGGCTTAGGAAAAGGCATAATAAAAGAAATAGATGAGTATTCAGTTATTCATCTGCAATATAAGAAAATTAAGAGCATGCTTAATGAGATGAATAAGACCGATGAGAGGTCTTATGATATGTTAAAAGAAAAAACAGAATTAGGGTCTAAAATAGCTAAAAGGATTCAGCTTGCTAAAAAATGTGAAGATATTGTTAGGGCTCATATTGATGGTACTGATGACGAGCACTTCCTTAAGGAGATGTTAGAAATACAAAACAATATAGGAGCACAAACAATTTTGCTCTCTGATCTCTATATTACAATGAGAGGGATAAAACCATATAAAAGGCCAATGTCTCATACTACTGTTATGGAATCATTTAAAAAAGGTCTAGGTAACTACTTCGACCACGACCTTAAAGAAAGATTTATTAAGTTTAATGATGAGTTTGCAGAAATGTATAACAATTTTTAATATAAAATCATTATTTGAGTTTTCGTAAAATCTCATCTAATAAAAAAGCCAGTATTTTTCATTTTAAATAGCGGCTTTTTTAGTCTAAAATCATATAAAAAACCCTCCAAAGTATCTTGATATAATTAAATACTTATAATCTAATTGATTACTTTCTTTTTTTATAGTGTCTACTTTAGAGGTGTCATATCAAGATAGGTGGGTTTTTAAGGATGGTGATTTTTGTTAAATTTCGGTTTTTAGTGGTGAAATCAGATGAAAAGCATGTGGATTGATCACTTATTACAAAGAAAATCGTCATATCGTTTTCAGCTAAAAACCTTGTTATACCTTTTCAGCAATTTTAAGGGCTTCTCTTTTTGGGAACTCGCTAGATCAGCTTGAAAGTGATACCCATTCACATTCCATTTTCTTTTCTAACTTCAATACATTATCATCCGTATCTTTAAGAAACCTTGAACCCCGATTTCCATTATCTTATATAGGTCCATCTGTATCAATACATGTTTAGATAGGGGTTCAAAGCCTTCAGATACTTCTATAGCCCCTAAATCAATTAGCAGATCAACGCCTTTTTTAGAT
>CAZDCS010000004.1:0-1689 GCA_964504015.1 uncultured Mariniplasma sp.
TGTATAATTAGTCATGTAAAAGTCCTTTCGTTTTTTGTTTAGTATAGTTTTTGTTGCAACTTAATTATACTAAAAAACGAAAGGTTTTTATATGCTTTTAGACTAAAAAAGCCACTTATTTAATGAAAAATAGCTGGCTTTTTTATTAGCTGGAATTTTGCGAAAACTCAAATAAAATTAAAAAAGAATTGCGTTATTCCTCCCCCGTAAATACATAGTGTGCTATAATAAAGCTAATGTAATTTACAACCGAAAGGATACAAACTATGCTTAAACTAGCTTACCAATTGCTTTTAAAGAAAAAATATGTTATTCAAGGGATTATCATCTTCATTTTATTTATGATCATCTACACTGTTGTTGATTTTCTAAATATGCCATACGCACAAATGATTGATGAATACGGATTTTTTCTCGTAGCTCTCAATATTTTTACTAACATTATAATGTCGTTACTAAGTGCATTATTACTGAATCTTAGTACTGCAATGCTTGAATTAAAAGGAAAAGGTGGTAAAGCTGGAAACTTTGGTTTTCTATCAGTTGTCTTTGGCATGTTAACCTATGGCTGCACACCTTGTATAATCGCTTTTTTTGCTAGCGTCGGAATTGCTTTTTCTGTTATAGCTCTACCTCTTGCAGGGTTTCCTTATAAACTTATTTCTGTAGCTCTTTTATTAATAGGTCTTTTTTGGATTTCAAAAGAAATCCAAAATGGCAAATGCAAGATTAAGTAATTTTTCTTGACTTTTTAAACCTATAGTTATAAAATATGACTGTAGGTGAGAGAGTGAGTGAGACTATGCCAAGAAAAATAATAATCGATGCAGAAAATTTTACTGAAGATATCGAGCAAGACATTAGAGAAGGCTACAAAAAAATGCGGGACCATGGTCGCCGCGGATTTGAAAATATTAAGAAGAAAGTCCATCATCATATTTCAAGAGATGTTAAACTGTTTACTAACAAAAAAGAAATGGTGAACTACGTTAACGAATTAGCAGATATTCAAAATGTTGAGGTTTTTAAAATTGATGATGATCTTTACAAAGTTTTAGTAACACGACGTAGAAAAAACAAAGAATGTTGTTCTAACAAGAACCACGAAGAAAAAGAATAAAAAATATAACACCTACATTAGAGAGCTTTTAGCTCTCTTTTTTTGCGAAAAAAAAGATGCTAAAAGAATCTTAACATCTTAACCTTATTACCACGATTTATCTTCACTATCAAACCCAAAATCACGATCTGCATGTCTTGCATTATGAATCGTAATTGTAAAACTTCTCGTTCTATTTCTAGTGCTACTATTAATATAGAAATACTTACCGTTATCTTGTGTATTTAAATCAAAATCAGAGACATTAGAAAGCATCCCCACACCATCCCATTCGATATCAAAATCATAGATAAGTCCATTTGGATCTAGCATTTCGACACTAAAAGAGAAAAAGCCACTTCTGTTTCGACCAAACCTAAACCGGTAATTCTCATGCCCTAGCATAAACATCAAGTTTGTTGAGTTTTGATATCCAAAAATAGTATCAAAAGCAGGGAACTGCGAAACCACTGTATCACCTACTGGGAGATTTGTTATCATATTCTTAACAGTAATCACAATTACAATCCCATCTAAATTAGGTTGTAAAGCATTTCCAATGTAGATTACATTGAAAATAAATGAAACAT
>CAZDCS010000004.1:1719-4736 GCA_964504015.1 uncultured Mariniplasma sp.
ATTTGCGTCAGACCGTCTTCTGAAGTAACTCTGTAAACAATAATCAAATCCCCAAACGCATTAAATTCTTCACTTGTAAAATCACCTGCTAAAACAGCAACATTAGGATCAGTTGAACCAGACACTTCCACAGTATAGATGCCATTAGAACCCCTACGAGCGATTGTCGCCCCTAAAGGTAGATAATTTAAAAAGTGTGGGATATATTCATCCAGTGGAATATTTGAGACTTGTCCATCAACTCTAAAATTAGTAACTCCTGCCTCTTTCGCACCATCATAATCAATTCCTGCGAAAAAGACAGTAGGATTGAATTCTGATCCGAGATCAGGAATACCTAAAGCATCTGAAACAAACATTAAAGGATAATTAGTTTCCGTGGCTAAAACAGCGAATTTTATATCAGTTAAATATGCATCTACACCTTGGTTTTTAGTAAAATATAAAATACCTAGGTCAATGATGTTTTCACCACTACGATAATACCCAATTGAAAATTGGTAATCACCAGCAATAACACTACTATCAATTGTGAAGACTAATGAAGAACTAGTAACTGAAATCGAAATCCCTTCGGTACTAGCAGGTGTTATCACAAAATGAGATAGTGGATTATCAAGTTGTAGGTTATAAATATTAGCAGAATGCAATTCATCAACACCATAATTTAATGAAATTGTCGTAGAAATCGCTTCTCTTGTAACTTGAACTGGGTTATTAACATCCATCAAGACACGATTATTATTTCTAAAAACATCAATAAGAGCAATTTCTCGTTCGGTAATTGCATGAGTATAAGTTGTTGAAGATAAACCGTCTTCAGCAGTAATTGTATAAGTGATATTATAGATTCGGTAATTATTAGCTGTAAATGTCGTTTCCCCAATAACAACATTAGATATTGTCGCAAAACTAGAGATTATCATCTCATCAATAAAAGGCAAACTATAGAAAGCTGAAGTCGCATGATATGGCTTGCCTATTTCTCCTTGTGTTCCGCTAACAGTTGTATTAAAATCAAAACTATGACCAAAATTAACAAATGAGCTAATTGTTTGTCCGCTAGGAACAACTACATTAGATGAATAATGCTCCACACTTATTATCTCACTTAAGCCAGATTTACTTTTAACAAATGTATAAGAATCTTTTACTGTCTGAAACGGCAAAGTTCTAAAGCTTACCCTATATAACCCAGACCTTAATGTTTCATCTAGGCCAAGAGTAAAATCAAATCTAGTATTTGCTGTTGTAACAAGCGTTGATGTCAATGTAAAATGCTCATACTCTACTATTACAAATGCTTGTGTAGCCTCATCAAAGAACTCAAGAACAACATTATCATCATCATAAGTACCTAAGCTGATAATGTCAGTTCCAATCGGCAAAACTCGATCAGGATCTCTAAATCTAAATCTAATCGAATGCCCTACTTCCTCTGGTATATGTGGGACAATATTAGTGTTGTTTACTCCACCATCAATTCGGTAATTCCGCAAATACGGTAACGTAGCTGATGGTTCAAATGTGACATTTAATCTAACCTCATAATCAGTCACATAATTATCGTTTAAAAAAGCATTCAAAAATTGTGAAACCTCACTATACGAAGTAAAGTGTCCAATCGATATAACTCCTGAAGAAGCGGTATTCAAATTAAATGTGTGACTAAAAACAGGCGTCAAATTTGGACGATTAGGATCATCAGGTTCTAGTGTTACATATGATTCCAATAAAGCTCGATAGCTATTAGTAAAAGTGCTAGTGTCACTACCATGTGGTAGCCCGTAATAATCTTCAATTGTTTTTGCAATAACCGCACCTTTTGGCAGTAACGGGTCAAGAATGTGATAGTTGACTGTAGCTACATTCCCTCCAGCAAAATCAAGACTTGAAAGATGAAGATCAAAAGTTATTGTGCCAGTTGGATTAAGTTGTGTCGGATGAACAATAACCGGATTATATAGTTTTGTCATTGAGCCATCAATTTCTTGTAAAAATAAGCTTGATTCATTGTTTTCTAAAAGCTGGGATTGATCACTATACATTGTTTGAAACAACGCTTGATAATTTGTTAGTAGCTCTGTAAAAGAAGGGCTTTGATCAGCAGTAATTCTTGCCGCCGCTTCATAATCAACATTAAATTTAGGCAATGTTCCTTCTGGAGTCAAAGCTAAAGGTAATAAAGCATTAAAATTAATGTTTGCCGGTAATATCGAGCCAAACGTACTGCCTGAAGATGTCGCTAAGACAAACATCCCATTTGGTCTTGCATTAATAAATGTCGGCGATAAATTACCGTTTTCAGCAAAATAAATATATTGTTGTAAAACGGGATCAGTTCGCATGATAAATGTCTCATCATAAATGAATTCCCCTTGCATATCAGCCGGATCTTCAGTTATGACAGGTACAGCAATCGCTGTTGAAAAAAGATAGTAGCGATTAGGGACATTTGTTGTTGTAAAAGACCCACTTACTTTGCTTGATTCAATATCCCAAACTTGATTATATAAGGGTAATCCTGATTCAAACTTATATTCTGCTAGTGTCCCAACTACAACTTGCGACCCTGAAATCTGCGTCCAGCCAGATGAATTATGAGACGGTTTATCACTACGGGAGATAATTTCTGTTTGAAAGTCATCAGAAGTTGCACTAGCCATACCAAATCTTGTATATTTGCGTCCAAACAAACTAACTTCGGTTCTATTAGTTGTTTTTTGATATGTTATCCGGTTCCACTCACTAGTATTATTATCAAAATGATACTCATATTTTTGTGAAGTTATTGTGATATTTGTGCTTGTTCTTTGAGCAAAAAGAGAACTCCATGAAGAACTTGAATTATCATAGAAATACGTCATTCCTGTAAAAACAGCTTGTGTTGTGTCATTTTTTCTTGCCGAAAAGAAAACAGCATCTTCAAAATCATAAAACCGCAGTGAACTAGAATAGGTATATACTTGGTCTAGTCTTCCAATTAGGTCGACATTAGGGTCCATATTAACAATAAA
>CAZDCS010000004.1:4768-25896 GCA_964504015.1 uncultured Mariniplasma sp.
ATACATAACAAGGTTTAGTCCCCTTTGCAAACGGCCAAAGATTCCGCCAAAACCTCGTTTGTTTTCAGGAAACAATCTAATGCAACTTCTCGTATTAGGAAAAATGAATGTTGAGTCGACAGCAAAGAAGTTTTGGCGGATAGTTTCATAGTTCATAATATCAATATTGTGAAAGTTGGCGTTATTAGACCCTCTATTAAACGCTCTAACACGACCATAATTAATTGCTGTATCAATTTGGACATATTCAGAGCTATCGATTACAACTGTTGCACCAACAACACCACCTGCAACATCAGTCGAACTTATTTGACCATGGTTAATCATTCGCCTCATAATAGATAAACCATAACCAATAACACCACCAGCAGATGCATTGATTCCTGGTCTTTCTTGTGTTGATCTTCTTGTTCTTATATCTATCCCACTGCCCCACCACCAGCTACTGTTCCAACGAGAATAAAAGCTGTTTTGATAACTTATTGCATCAACCGGTTGTGTTATATCAAAACGAAAATTGTTTCTTATTCTTTGTGTTGTATTACTATTATTATAGGTTGAAATAGTGATTGTAATTGCTGAAACATCGCCGTAATTAATACAATTAGATAGGATTGAATCTCTAATATTTGCCGCACCAACGCTACCATAGTTTGTTTCAACATTGCCAAAACGTAACTCACGCCATATAGCTAGCCCTAGAATGCCACCAGCTCTAGAAAAGTTTTGGGAAACACCAATAATAGTTCCGCTATTGACAGAATCATAAATTCTTGAGTTATCGCTTAAAACTGCGGCTGAAATACCTCCAACAATAGTTGCATAACGGTATTTTGTAACGGAGCCTCCAGATGAAGCGCTCGTATTAAAGGTAACGTTTGCTGTATCCACACTACTTGTGTTTTCAAAGCGAACATCGCCCGTATTAGCAACATCTTGAATATCACCATCATTAAATGTGGCAATTCCGCCTGCAAAAACATTGGCATGGCCACTTATTCCGCTAACAGTTGGACTATAGCGAGAATGCAGGTTAGCATTATTAATTGAGTTAATAATCCCAATTGTTGCAACCGGTCTATCTAGAGTTCCATTTGGATCCATATTCCCTGAATAGTTATAGTTAACAAATCCACCGATAAAAATATTGTTTGCTGCATTTCTATTACTTTGATTAGAAGTTATTCCTGCAACAATTATTTCGCCGTTAACAACACTATTAATGATCGACTTTCCATTAGTAAGTGTTTTAGTGATTCCTGCTACATATAATTCTCTTTCAACCGTGTGTGTACTAAACATGTCAACATTGTGAACTCTAATAGTTCCATCATAAATAACATTTAAAAAACTAACTTTTTGGGACAAAGTAATTCCAGCAATCGATGTTGTTGCTGATAATGTTTGATTCTTTAAAACAATGTCACCATTGTTTTCAACAAATCTAAGGAGTGAATTTCTGCTTGGAGAACTATGAAATACTCCTGAAAAGTTAGTAACTCCATAAAGATGGATGTCCATCTCATTTTTTGATTGTGACAAAGTTATTCCTTGACCTATGTTATAAATTAGCGTCGTGTAAGCAAGATTTGAAAAATCACCAGTAACCGTACTGCCATTAACTGTATAATAGACAAACTCTGCGCTTTGATTATTAAATAAATGTATAAACTCTGTATCCTCACTATGGTTAGACACTAGTACTCCAGCTGAAATCACTTGGTTTGTCCCTCTATTTAGCACGTTTATTAAACCATTATTAGTGAAGTTGCCAAAGGTATAGTTAAGATTATGAGCCAGACCTGAACTCATACCAATAACACCACCAATATATTGTGTTTCAACTAAACTAGAAATAAATTCCCTAGCGTGCAACTCTCCACTATTAGTCAATAAACCTAACACATGGTAGACATCGATTTTATTCTCAACTCTACCAATAACTCCTCCCATATAAACGTTGGGATTTGTTGTTGCAGAGATATCAGTTGATTGTGTGCCAATTCCAAAAACATCCACATTATTATATGCATCTGTTAAAACAAGTTGCGTCTGTCCAGTACTTCCAACTAACCCACCCATATGATACTCTGGATTAATTACGATATCAGTTCTAAAAATATGATTATCATTACCTAGAATTCTTCCTCGGGCATAGATACCCGAAATTAATCCAGAAGCGCTTCCAACAATAGCACCTACATGTAGTTCTCCAACTGTCCCATGACCTAGATCGATATTCACTTCTACTAAAACATTTCTAATAGTTCCGTTTAGTAGCTTCCCAGCTACTAAACCAACATAAGTTGGTGCCCCAGCATAATTGTCTGTTTCAGTGAGCGTCAAACTAGCATTATAAAACATTAAGTTATAAACTTCACCACTTAAAACACTAAAAAGACCAACAAAGTACGATCCTTGTACAATTCCATCAATAATATTAATACCATAGATGAAAGTATTAGTGTTTGCTCCAGCAAAAACACCCGAGAACTCAACTAAAGGAGTGTTGTATGCATCTGCTGCAACACTACTTAAGTCAATATCATTAGCAATTAGAAAATTCGACTCTCTAAATGGCGTTAACCCCGGTTCTCTTGTATAATTAAGCATCTTCGAAAAGGCAATCAAATCAGTAGCGCTTTCAATTATAAAGTAATCTGTTATTGTAACTTTATCATTTGGGTCTGCTGAAAGTAAGATATCATATGTACCTAAAACAAAATCAAGTCCTAAAAGTGTCGGGTATTTTGGTGTTGGATCATTTTGTGCAGGAAAAAAGTGCCACTGTGGACCTAAGACAGCATTTTGGGTTCTTAATTCATGTGTCTCAAGACCTACTGCATAAAAATTTGGTGTTGTTATATTATATGCGCTACCACCTATTTCAACAATTGACTGATAAAGTGTATCATCAAAAGCTAGATTTGAGATAACACCTGATGGGTGATTGTTATAAAGAACTGGTTGAACAGAAAACCTCGAGCCATAAGATGCGTTCATAACAACTCTTGATGCAAAGTAAGCGTTGTTAAACGTTCCGTAATTATCAAAAACAATTCCAGCGGCATGGCCAACTGAAGCCATCATGCGGATTCCGGAAACTAAAGCTGATGCTCTAGTGTCAATCACATAGACGTGATTGACATTCCCTGAAGGAAAGTTTTTACCAACAATGTTAGCAGCTTTATACAAAGTTTCACTTTCAAAGTTAAATTCAAATGTCGGGTTGATTAATCCAAAGTTTTGAATAATCCCTTTATTATAGGCAAACATTGCGTAATATTCGGTATAAGAGATGGTTTTTTCGAACTCTGTTCCTTCATGTAAAATTTCTGTCAATGTATCATAATCAGAGAAATACAAGTTTGTTATCTCGAATCCGCGACCATCAAAGATCCCTTTAAATGATTGCGCGAAATGCACACCTTCTCTTTCAAAATTAAACCCGATTGGATTGAATTGCTTTGATTTCATTACAGCATAGTCGATATCACCACCTAAGACATAGTGAAAACTCATAAGAGTTTCGATGGCTGCTGCAGTTAGCTTTGTTTCAAATGGTGTATATGTGAGATTATAGCTCACATCTATCGAAAACCTGTGTAGCTCATGCGCCGTATCAAAGCGAATTATTTTCCCCCATGTTTGCGGGTCAATGGCGATTATACTAGCCGAGTTAGTTCCAATATTTGTACGAAAATATGAATATGACATATATTGTGATTCTGGCAAGTTTAATGGTGGAAGCGAATTATTTGTATGTGAGGTGAAAATACCATATTGATCATTGGCGTTTGATGAGAAGTTTATACTAAGTAATTGGTTACCAAATACCGTTAAAAACCCCAAGAGCAAGAAGAACATGGAAATCTTTTTAATTTTTTTTATCATTACCAAGCACCTCCCCAAGGTGGTGTATCTAATTTCCAATTTAAAATAGGTGCACTATTTCCTGCCTGTACTGCTTCAACAATAATAGCAAATTGTAAGGAAAATCCTACTGACTTTGTCGAAAATGTATCGCCATCAAACTCTTCAATAAATGAAATTATTTGCGTCGGTGAGTCAATGTCTCTTTGGATTAGATGAGGGTAATAGTGAAACCCATCAACCAAACTATTGTCATACCAATCTGGAATAATAGTGACAACATCTGTTGCTGTTATCCCGCCAAGAGCATCAGCAGCTGTTTGCAAATCGTCATAGAGTATTCCATTGACATTCCAATGCTTAGAAATAGCATAGTTGATTGGTTGCTCAACGATTGCTACTTCTCCGTGATTACCTGCAAAATCAAGAGTAGCTAGCGTTAGTGAGTCAATGATCCTAACTCTAATATAAGTATCTACTGTGCTGTTAACATGAATATCAATTCTTAGGTTAGTAATAAAAGTATCTGCATGTATATTAGAGACATTGATCAAATAAACACCCGATTTAACTACTGATGTTCCATCAGTAAAAGTAAAAAAGCTTAGTTCTTGCACAGAACCATCTAAACTAATATCGTAAGTGACATCAATCTTTGCCGCAGTGATAATAAAAGCATCAGTACGGTTAATTAGAATAAACCATGCGTATGTAACGGTCCCTAGCATAAAAAACAGTATTGTTGATATTATGATAATTACTGTTTTAACTCCCATACCTTTTATCATTTCCTTATACCTCTATTACTATTAGTTATTTTATATTGGAGTAAATGTAGTGTATAATCCGTCGATGCTCAGCTCTCCAAGTTGAAATCCTTCATGTGAATCCGGGGTGAATTGATCAAGTCCTATTGAAAATTCAATCACAAGGCGATGGCTAGACGAAAGCTGCATATCTTCTAAAACACTAATGTTGTTTTCTGTTATCAGTTCAATCCCTACCCATTCATGGTCAAACAGATTACTCAAGCGATAATTCTCAAGTTCAATCCCAAAATAGTCTATTGCACTAGTATCAATTTGATTAATCGTTATTGGCTGAACTAAATATGGGTTCGAATTTATTAGATCATCTTCTGATGCATACCACGTTAGTGTGATTAACCCTTGTTCTAGATAGAAGAAATCTGTTAAATCATATTCGCTTTGTGTGTTTGATGCCAATATATTCATTAGCTTGATGTTAAGAATTATAGCAGGTGAACTAAGTAAGTTATTATTTGAAACTATTATTTTAACATCAACAAAATCTCCTGGTATAGTGGAGTCTAAAAAAGCATTTAAGTCAACAGGTTCAGCAAAAGAACTAGTTCCTCCACCATTTCTACCAAACTCAAGTTCAAGATCGACTTGATTATCAACAATATCAGATGATAGTGGCTGTAAATCAGCGGTATCACTCATTGAAAACCACGCATAAAGAACGGTTATAAGTAAAAGAAATGCTGAGATGAACATTATTAATGATATAGTAACTTGTTTCATCAAATTCCCTCCTCCTTAAATCCTCCTCAAGTAGTTTCATGTGCTGTTTTCCAGTCTTCTTTTTCTATCTAATAATACAAAAAGCCAGTTATATCTCAAAAGAGATGCAACTGGCTACCTAATTTTAGGCCCTATAGCTTTGCGTCACTAGGTTTCCCTAGCTTTGCCAAATTTTAGACGGATATTTTATTATATCCTTTATTTAATTATACCCTTTTCATGCTTTTTTGTCAACTTTTAGGCCCGCTAATTTTCTTTTCTTCCTCGAGTATTTCCTTATAGAGCTTTTGTTGTTGCTCTTTTTTCATTTCAGCCATTTCTCTTTGATGTTTTTCTTCTAGTTTCTCTTCTTTTTCCTTGTTGAAAGTTTTATAGATTTTCACAAGTTCTAACACTAATAAAATTGCTAATACGGTAAACAGAACTAAAAAAATGATGTTTTTACTATTGGTAATAAGATTTACCAATGGCCTTAAAAATGTTATTTTGGAATGAAACTCCCCTTGAAAATTATCTAGTGTAACAGGATTAGGATCAACACTATTAGCCGGATTATCACCTTTAGTTTCAAATCCTCCATCAAGATGATATCCCACGACACGGTGAATAACCAATAAATTTCTAGCTCTGCCGCCAATTGTCACTACATCCTGATAAACTATTACATCCCCTATTTTGATATCTTCAAACGGACTTCGCTTTATAATAACGACATCGCCGATATCAATAGAATCAGGCAGGTCTCCAATCATTGAGTCTGTTGGTACTACTGAAAATGAATAATCAAAGATGAAAAAGAGTTCGTTGTTTTTTTGTGCTCTTGTTCCAAGAATCATTATTGAAATTGCAACTCCAATGAAAATAATTGTTACGGCAATCAATATGCCTGAAATCAGTTTTTTCAAGTTAGGTCTCCTTTTGCTTAATCAGTTACTTAATATTTTTTAGTTTATCTTTTTCTTTCTTAAGTTTTTCTTTTTGCTTTTTAATGATGTTTTGTTTTTCTTGCATAACTGCTTGCCTAGCTCTCTTTTTAAGTTTTCTTTCTTCAAGAAGTAATTTCGCTTTCATTTCTTGCTTTTTCTTTCTAATTTGTGCAGCAACTTTTTTACTCTTTTCAAGTGCTTTTTTTCTTATTTCTCTTAATTCCTTGTTATAAAGAACTTTTGCTTTTTTCTTTTCAATTTCAATTAGATGTTTTTCTTCTTCTTTAATTTTTTCCGCATTTTCTTTCGCTTTTTCCTTAAATTCTTTTTGCGCATCTAGTAGTGCTTGTTTTTGCTCGCTAACATATTTTAGGTTATCAGTCAGTATTGCTTGGTTTTTTGCTAGGTTTTGACGCTCTATTTTAATTCTTTCTTCTATCCCTCGCTTTTCAGCAATATCAAGTGCATTGCTTTTAAGCTCTTTCATCCAGTTTTTTTCAAGCTTTCCGATTGCTTTTAAGTTGCGTTTTTCTTGTCTAAGTATATTGTTAAAATCAACTTCTTTAGTTTCTCTAATCAGTTTTATTATCTTAGCTTTCTCTTTAGCCTTTTCTAATTGCTGCTTGGTGTCTTCTTTTACCATTCGTTCAAAAAACAGATCAATATCGTCTTTTGTTTCAGCAAGATCAAAATATGAAGAGTATAGTGTATTTGAGATATTAATTGTATCTCTAAGAGCCTTTTTTAATGCGACATCATATGTGGATGAATCATGAGCGTGTTTTTTAATATTATCTTTAAATACTTTCATACTTTCCTCTAAATAGTATTGCGAGATAGTTGTGTCTTCTAGAACTTCGGGTTCAGCCTTATCAGTTAAATCCTTTAAGTGTTTCTTGACTATTTTAGGACTTTTTTTAGTATAACTCTTAGCATCTATGAATCTATAGTAATCTGTTAATGCTTCTTGGTTAGCATGGACTGTGGAAAAAGCCATTAATGCCGTTTGATAAGTGTTGCGTAAGTAATACTTATCAAAGGGTAAGTTTTTTTCTTTTACGTCGATATCAAAATCAAGAGTGTAGTAGCGGTCTAAGTAGAGCCATAAATTATAACAGTTCCTATAATCCGTATTTTTCAAAAGAACTGATGTTTTTAAAATTGGTGGTTTGACTGGTTTTGAATTCTTTAATTCTTCCATAAATACGCTTGACTTTAAACCGTTTATCAGTCTTAGCAGATTATTAACTCGTTTTAGCAATTCATAATTGCTATTGCCTGATTTATCAAACTCTAATAAATCTTTTATGTTAACATCAACATCAATTTCGACTTTTGAATCATGGATTTCAAAAGATGACTTTAGGTTAAAATGCTTACTTTCAAACGATTCTATATTATCTTGTATAATGCGGTGCCTTCTTATTACAAACTCAAACAAACGATCAATTAGTGTTTTAACAAACCTATTTTCATAAATTGCTAAATCAATTTCTGATTGTGTCACCTGAATCCTTTTAGGTATTACATTTCCGCCCCTAATTTCTTTAAGTAGGTGTGTGTGTGAAGCTAGGTGTCGAACCGAGTCAGAGCCGGTTTTTTTTGCTTTTTCAATCGCAACGATTTCTTGGTGATACCTTAACCCAGACTTTGCATTTCTAGTTACCTTGTCAATACTAAGGAAATAGGATTCAATTGTTCCAATCCAGTCTTCGTGAAATGTTTTTATCTCAGTAATGTTTTTTTGATAAAGTGTGTTTTCACCAGAAAGAAAAGATTGATAAAACTGATTAGGGAAATCTGTCTTCATTTCAAGCTTATAAAGTTGATCATTTAACTCTTTATGAAACTCTAATAGTGCATCGTTTTTTTTCATTTAGCTCCCCTGTTTAAAACATCCTCTTAATATCAGTTAAATATGCTTGACATTCAACAAAGTTATTTTTACCAAATATACGATCTATAAGTGTTGATAGATCACTGATTTCTTTTTGTAGAAAAGGTAGGTTGAGGCTTTCAAATTTTCTAAATATTTTTCTTGCGACCATAAAATCAAGAGCTTCGTATTCTGTTCCTCCACATGCTACATACACAGGAACAAAATCACGAATTTGTTTCATAATACGATTACCAAAAGTAACCTTTAAGTTTTTTGTGACAAAAATATCTAATTTATCTAAATTATCTAAAGCTTTTAAACTAATACCATGATCCTTGCTCGCTTGTCTAAATAATTCTTGTAGATACTCAAAGCTAATTGAAACCCCTTCAGTAGGCGGTGCATCGATATAAGGTGCCTTAGCGTTAATCTCAATTGGTGTCGCTCTATCATAAACTTTATCGGTAATTGTAAATGTTGAATCATCTTTATTTGCTGTACCAACAAACCAGACATTTTGCGGTAGTAAGATTTTCCCATTTATAATGTTTTTCGGGTCTCCTGGTTGTGTATCTGGTACAACATCTACCCACCATTCATCTATATCAGGAATTTCTAACAATGATAAAAACTCGGCAAAATAGTATTCCACCCGTGCTAAGTTAAGCTCATCTAGAACAATGATGCAAATATCATCACGATAAGTCGTTTCATAGATTGCTTTTAAGAAATCTGTTTCATTAAATTTTTTTGTGAACTCATTTAAATACCCTACCATTTCAGCTCGGTCGCGCCATGACGGTTGAACAGCGATAATGCTAGCATCTCTGCCAAAAAATTTTCCCATAGCATAGGGTAGTGATGTCTTACCAGTACCAGAAATACCTTCAAGAATCATTGTTTTAGAGGTCGCCATACCAGAAAAGAATGCCGAAATAATTTTTCTATTATAAAACAGTCCCAGTTTAGATGCTGAAAAATTAATAAATTTAGTAACTAAATCCTTCATCGTAATCAGATCCTCATCACGCATATGAACAGCAGTAATGATATTTTTATACTCTTCATCAACATGGATGAGTTTAATAAACCGTGACGGACCTTTAGGTTCTTTTTCATCATCTGGTTTTTTAACACCTAACAAAGTTGAACCAGGCCCTGTCCCAGTCACTTTTATCGCCAAAATTTTGTTTTTTTCATCAATTAGTTCAATTGTCTTTTGGTTTAGGAAAGAGATTTCTTCAACTAATTCATCTTTTTCCATTTCGCTTTTAAAAAACTTTAGATAGCGCCTAATTAATTGATATGTCTTTAGTGTTAAAAAGACAATAAATGTTAGGTTAATTAAAAAAACGACAAAAGCCATTACCCAATCAAGTAATGAGAAGTTTAAGCTTGCGCCGATGAAATTTTGAAAATGCCCTACAACTCCACTTATGAATAAAGCGGTAAACGCTTCAACTAGATCATTGAAAAATTTACCGATATTCGCAAAGAACTCTCTAATGAAGTTAATATAGTATCGAGCAAACTCAACCATATATTCCCCTTTACTATCTCTTACATTATTTGATTATTTTTTGGTTTCTTTCTCTTTTTTCAATTCTTCTAAAATTTGAGCTCTCATTTGTTCTTTTTCTGATTTAAGCGTTGCTAAGACATCATCTTTTTCTTGAGCATGTTTTTCTTCAAGTTTAGTTTTATTAAGATCAATTAAGTTTTTTGAAAGTATAACTCCTTGGACGATTAATAAAATCGCAACAGGAACAACAACTGATAATGCAAAACCTGTTGGTGTTCTAAGTTGATTTAGAGTAGATCCCCAACCAGGCAGAGTTGACCTATGAACAGCAATAAACTCTGAAACAACTCGTGCAGAATCTTCACTATCAATAATATTGCCTTGATTATCAGTGACAGGTTTGTCACCTTTGGTTACAATAAATGTTACATAGATAGTTTCATTAGTTTCTTCGTCAACCGAAGGTAGATCATAAATTCTAACGATCCTATGTGTGTTTAGAGCATCAAAGTTATCATCCATAAAAGTGACAATGTCGCCCACTTCTAAATCTAGACGACTTTTGTCATTAAGCATCCGGACAATAATGAGATCATCTTTTTTAAAGGAATCTTCATAATCTCCATCCATTGAATCTGATAAAACAGAAGAAAAACCAATCCCAAATATATTTGGCAAGTCTAATTGATTAAGCTTTCTTCCTCTAATAGTAGCAATTGAAAAGATCAGTAATAATAAAATAGTAGAATAAAACATTACGTTAGCAAATATCTTCAAACTTTTAAACACAACTTTCTTCCTACACTCCATAAAAACTCCTTTAGTCAAATGTGCTTTTTTTATTATCTTTAAGTTTATTATAGCACATAAACGGTTAAATCTATATATGTGGTAAGTGTATTTGCTTATTGCAAATACACTTACCTAGACTTGTTATGTTTGGATCAGTTTAATATTTTATACTCCTGAAAATGTAAAGCTTGTACGAATCCTTCTAGTCAGAACAGCGTTATATGTGTTAACATCCCATCCTTCTAACCAAATACGAATAGTAATAGTTCCATAAAATTCATCATCTAAACCTGCAGCAGTTCCGCTACCAGCAATCATATTAAGAACGACATTATCTGCTAATGCTGTAATAGTTGGAACTGTAGCTACAGCATTACTGCCTGTCACTAGTGCATTGTTTAAAGCAAAATAGTAATTATGAGCTCCTGCCGCTCCTAGGCCATCAAGTGGAGTAGCTAGATATGATAAATCTCCTCCTGCACCTAAAACAACATTGGTCACAGATGCTGGATTTTCAAAAGCTATAACAGTTTGCGTTAAGGTTATTGGAAAAGTTATTGGATCAAGAACTAAACTACCAATAACAGCAATTCTCATTGAGTCAGCTGCATTAATCATAAATGAATCACCAGCAGTTCTTAATGTTCCACCAATTCCTTCTTGAGATGTGAAATTAACACCCGTCATCCACGTTTCTGGCGTAGATGTTAATGACACTTGTGACCACTGAATTATTGACGCACTAGATGATCTAAAGTGGATAGGCAGCTCTAGATATCCTGAAGTTGTTGCAGTAAAGTTGGCATTTCCATAATTCATAAAAGTAAGCCCATCAGTTGTTGTCACATCATCAAACAGAAAAGTATCACCGATAAAAGCATTAATATCTTCTGTCGTTAAAGTTGACACCCAGTTGAAAAGTGTTGGGTCTGTGCCAGAGTCAAGTGCAATTTCAATACCGGTTTCTGCAACTATATTAGCATCAAATGATTGAATAACTGCAGTGTTAGTCAATGTAAACCATGCAAATGTCGTAGTCCCTAATGCTCCGACCGTTAAAATTACTGTTAATACTGATAAAACCATTTTTCTTGCAAATTTGTTCATTCTAGTCTCCTTTTAAAACTTTTTTATTTTAACTAGCCTTGCTAGTTTAAATTCTCATTATTTGATATAAGGTTTGCCACTTTAAATTGTAGTTGAATTCTGACTGTATCACCAGCAATTGATAGAAATGCATCTGCATCCCATCCTTCAACCCAAATATTGATTCTAACTTTTGATCTGTATATTGTTTTACCTTCTTCATCTAGGTCTTGTGTTGCAATCATTGTTGCTACTTGTGATTCATCACCTAAAGCAAGATATGGGTTATTAGGATCAAACTCTGATAACCGGTATGATGCATTTTGCATAACGGTTGGTAACATAATATAAAATCTTGTACTAGCTACAAAGTAGCTATGTGCTCCATAATAATGACCAAATCCTCTTTCAACATTTTCTGATGGGTCAAACAACAAATGTTGCAATTTAGTTTGTATTCTTAAATCTAAGGGGTTAAGATCATCATTTAGCTCAATTACAGCAATTCTTATTGCTTCACTTGCATAATAGACGTTTATTTCTCCTCTTTCAACCATATCAGTAGCTAATGGTCCATTTTGAAAAGCATGTTCTGCAACCCATGGAGTTCCCCGTGATACAACAAATGTTCCATTAACTAAACTATCAAATTCAACATATTCACTAACATTATCAATTAAAAACACATTTCTTTCAGATCTTGTTGTTTGTAACCAAAGATCAAATGAAAGATAATCTTGATTTGTAATGGCTTCTCCTATTGGGCGAAGCCCACCAGTGTAAAATGTTATTCCATCTATACTCGTCACATCAGTTAATCTGACGTTTTCAAATACTTCGCTAAGATCATCTGCTCTTAGCTCGTTTGTAAAGTTAACTCCGTCTAGTGATATTTGCATTTCATTTCCAGTTGATGCTCCTAGGGATATACCATCAACACTATTAATTGTAGCTAGAGACATCCAAGCATACGTTCCAGTTCCAAGCAAAGCCATTATTACCATCATTGTCAACAGTGAAATGTGGATTCTTTTAACACCCTTTAACCATTTCATTTTAAACACCTAGGTTATTAATTGAAAAATTCATTTGTAATCTGATCATTCCACCTAGTATTTCATCGCTAGTATCAGGATCATATCCTTCTATCCACACTAACACACTAAATTTTTTAACTTGTTGTGGTTGAAAATTAGAAACTAACCTTCTCATTACAATTGTCTCACTTAGAAAGTTCATGGTTGTTGGCATTGTCTCTGGGTAATAAGGAAGGTTGCCTTCGTGATCTGGCTCATCTGGTTTTTGATACATCGTTTTAACGCCATCTTCAATCACTAATACTCTAATTGCTGCATCAAGATTGTTAAATACATCTGTTATTCTAATATGATAAGTAATATCAACTGTTTCTAGGCCGTTGTTCATAATGAAGAATGTAAAAGCTACATAATCATAGTCAACATCGGTGTGATTTCCATATGTTTGTTGAACTTCCTCTAGTTTCAACCAAGTGAATGTCATATCTCTTGCTTCATTAATTGGTTCGGTCATCAACCTTGTTGAAGTTACACTAAAACTTGAGTCTTCAGATAAGATAATACCTCTCCTTAATGCCGCACTATCAATTGAGATGACAAAGTTACCGGCATTTTGCCCATAAAATGTAATGATTGCTACTGTTAGTGAGAGCATCCCTGTAATCACTATCACTAATGTGATGATTCTATTTCTAAGTTTTGCTTTTCTAAATCCCAGCATTTTGGAAAGTCGCATCTAATCACCTCATTTTGCAATTGTTGCTCTAAACATAAAAAGCCAGCATCATCATCTGACAACTGGCTACCCCAAAGGGTCCTATAGTTTTGCGTCCTTAGATTTCTCTAAGTTTGCCTTTTACATTGATTTAGTTATTCTTTATTTAAATATAAAAAGCCAGCATCATCATCTGACAACTGGCTACCGTTTAAGGTCCTATAGTTTTGCGTCCTTAGATTTCTCTAAGTTTGCCTTTTACATATCACTATGCAATTATATTATACACACGTAGTATAAACCAACTCGATCGATTTGTCAACAAAAAAGTTGTTTTTTTTACTTTTTATTTTTTCTTCCAAGCTTCAGTTCCAATATAACCGCGAAGTGATTCAGCAGAAATAGGCTTACTAAAGTGATAACCCTGCATAATATCAATGTCGTACTTTAGAGCTTCTACTTCCATTCCTTTTGTCTCAATCGACTCACATATTACTTTATAATCGTTTTTCTTAGCGAATCCAACTAATAAATTTGCAAATTTAGTCTTCATATAAGCTTCATCTGCTGTCAAAAAATCATTATCTAGCTTAATAATATCAATATCTAACTTATCAGCCTTAGCGAGTGTTGAGTAATCTAGGCCAAAACCATCAATTGCTATTTGAAAGCCAAGTTCTTTTAGTTTTTTTAAGTTCTCAAAAACATTTTCTTGCTTTTCAAATATCGCAAACTCAATTATTTCAAGAATAATAAAGTTAGCATCCATTCGGTATTTTTTAATAATGCGCTGGAAATTCATTGCTAGTGTATCACTCATTAATTGCTTAGTGCTTATATTTAATGAAAAAAAGATTTTTTGTCTAGGAAACTCTTGTTTTAATTCTTGATAAGTCTTAATTATTGTTTCTAATCCCCAAAGACCAATCCAAAGAATATCTCCTGATTGCTCCATAATCCCCAAGAATTTAAAAGGAGATAATAACCCGTGCTCGGGATGCTTCCATCTAATTAGAGCTTCAACACCAAACAATTCTTGATTTCTTACATTGATTATGGGCTGATAAAATAACCTGAACTCTTTATGTTGGATTGCATGTTTAATTTGATAGTAATATTCGACGTGTTGCCCTCCTTCATCACTCATTTCTTCTGAGTAAACACGAACACTGTCGCCACCGTTTTTCTTAATAATGTATGTAGCTATTTTTAATGATGATAACAAACCTTTTAAGTTATACCCATGGGCTGGGTAAAATGAGACAGCTATTGATGCGGTTGGTTTCACATTTGTATCTCCAAAAAGGTTAATCTCATTAGAAACAGCCTTTTTAAGGCTATTTGCAATATCAACAACTTCTGCCCTGTCATGATCCATTGCTAAAAAGATAAGAAATTCATCATTTTGCAACCTAGCAATTTTAACACCTTTAGGCAGAGCAAACTCCATATTCTTAACAATTTTTTCTAAAAGTTTAACCGATTCTCTTTGACCAAATGCATTTACATAATCACTAAATTTATCAAGATCAATATAAATTAGTGAAAATCTACCTTCTTCAGTAAGTCGTGCCATATAAGAAACGATAATTGAATGGATCTCTGTTTTTGTCAAAACTCCTTGCATCGCCAAATTTTTTTCTTCTTTGATTCGGCCTTTTTCAACAAAAAATGATTTTGCTAAAAAGTATATCGCGACAACAGTCATAAGCAATATAATGACTGAAAAGATAATTGTCAAGTGGTCGCTAACCATGTATATCCGCTCAAAGTTCATCGCTTTATCTCCCTACGTTTAGATGTTTTTTTAACAGTAACCGTCTTGCTCTTATCTATATTATACTCTTTAATCAACTTAATTGCTTCATTTTTAGATACAGCAGGTCCAATTAGGTATCCCTGGATAACATCACACCCACTTTTATAAACGAGTTCATTTTGTTTATCGGTTTCAATTCCTTCTGCGATAACATCAAGACCAATTGTTTTTGCTAATGTAGATATCATTGTCACAATAGCTCGTGAGTGCTTATCTGTTGTCAAGTTTATAATGAAAGCTCTATCAATTTTTATTGTGTTGATTGGCAAATCACTCAAATATTGTAGTGATGAATACCCTGTTCCAAAGTCATCTAAGTGAATATCAAACCCATATTTTTGTAAAAGTCTAAGTTTACTAATAACAAGTTCAAATGAATCAATTAAAAATGTTTCGGTTATCTCCAAACTTATCGAATGTTTTTTTAATTCGTATTGTTCGAAAATTTCAATAACGTCAGTAACAAACCCTGATTGCAATATTTGAACCGGAGAGATATTAATTGAAATATGAACATCATATTGTTCTAATTCTTTCGCCATTTGGAAAGTCTCATGAAATGCGATTTTCCCGATATCGATAATCATATTATTCTTTTCTGCCATTTGAATAAACTTTAGTGGTGATTCTGAGGCATATTTAGGATTTGTCCAACGAATTAGAGCCTCAAAGCCAACAATTTTTTCTATTTCATTATTATATTGTGGTTGAAGAACCATCTTAAACTCATTATTAATAATCCCTTTTGCTAAATCAATTTCCATCATTTCTTCTCTTGAGGCAACCGCGCTTAAACTAAGATCATAAACAAAATACTCGCGGGCTACAGATTGATTGGCATGCCTTAAGGCTAATAAAGTGTTTTTAATAACAACTTCTGTGTTCAAAAGTTCATAGCGATCCGCATCGATATGAAAGACGCCTAGTTTAAGTTCTATTTCTGTGAAAATGTTTTCAAAAGAGAGTGGTTGTTCAAAGATGATTAATAATTTAGAAATCCAAATATCAATCCACTTATAACTTTCAACGTCTTTAAACAAGACAACAAATGTTCCTTGACTAAAGTCATACAAAGTTGCCGGATAACCGTCTAATGTTTTTTTGGTTAGTTCAGACATTAAAACAAGCAACCTTTCTTTACTTTTCTCACTCAATAAAATTACAATTTTATTAAAAGAAACGATATTAAATGCTACCATAGAATTATTTTTACTCAATTGGGTTGCGTTACCAAAAAGCTTGTCTAGGTCAAGTGTTATACTGTTTTTATTGGGCAACCTAGTTACTCCATTAAATAATGCCAAATCACGATACTCATCAAAACGACCTTCGGTATTTGTTGCATCATAACCAATCAACAAATAGCCACCAGAGGTCCGAATAGGTAAAAACCGAACATAGATAATTTTGCTAACTCCAAGATCAAACAAAACAGTAAAAGATACCTGCCTGTGAATTAGTCCTTCAATACTGTCATAATCTAAATCTTTTTTGATTGAGAAATCTTGAACATTATTGTAGTTGTCATATTCTCCCAATAGTTTTTTAAAACTTTTATTATAAGCTTTTATTCTACCTTTTGAACTAATACGAATAATAAACGGCTTGGCATAGTAGTGTCTAAGTCTTGCATCCTCGATGTCATCAAGTTTGTTTTGTAAAATCTTGAACAAGACAATCATCGCTACTGCAAATAAAACAAACACCCCTAAAAAGACTCCAAAAAGAATATTTGATAAATATTCAACCGACATGAAAACTACTTCCTGATTATAGATTATTACTAGATAGTAGTTGTTAGCAGAAAAGCCATAATCTAAGGGATTGAAGGTGATAAACGAGTTCTCACCTAGAAAAGTCGCTTGCACTACACTGCTCTCATTGTTAGCTATCGATAATTTTAAACCATCAATTACGTCTTCTGAGGCACCGCCCGCCCTTAACTCATCGTATAAAAAGGTCGCATTTAAATTTTCAATACTATGATAAACAATTGTATTTTCACTTGACATTACTAAAAACTCAGAATCAAGAACAGCAAACGAAGCAAGGTAAGTCAAATACTGTGATGCTTCAAAATAGGCGATATACTCACCAATTCTAAAGAAAATATACGGGGTTTGATCATCAGCATAAAATGCTTGTTTAAAGGTGTAGATGGCAACTGGTTGTTCATAATCTTGTGCAATAAAAGAGTCAACATACACCAATGTTTCACTATTTATAGTTAGACTAGAATTATCAATAGTCCCAAATCCGCTAAAATTTTGTCCTAGGATTTCAATTTCATCAATCTTGTTTGTCAGCTCTTCAATAGGATTAAGCCCCAATAATACATATCCATCAATCAAAGCTTCTAGGGTATTATAATCAAGATTTATTTGCGCATTAATTCTCTGACTTACTGTCTCTCCTGAGAGCAGAATGTTTTCCTTTGCCTGCTGGATAATAAAGGTTTGAGAAATATGCGTATATGAAAAAACACCTATTACTACTAGCAATGCATATGAAATAAGAAAAGTCATTGCCAATTTCAATGTATAGAGTTTCATCTACATCCTCCTCATAGTACTTATATCCCTCTTTATTTTCTAATTCACATAAATCCAACTAAATATGCTATAATTTTATGAATTGATAAGTTTTTACAACTCTAGCTAGTTAAATTGCTTATGGTTGCTAATTTTAAGCTGTTCTTTTTTTTGTATTTATCCAAAAGAGATACTTTTTGCTAATTTATGCTAAAATACACTTACATTATACACCAACTTCTAATTAAAAGGAGGCGCTATGAAATCCGATGTTGAAATATTGAAATATGAAATAAGAAATTTAGGGACTGAGAAAACTGAATTATTTTTAGATGGAGCATTAAATATCAGCTTTTTTCTAATTAATGAGTCGAGCAAAACTATCTGGCTTGATAATAAAACAGCTTCCCTATTTAAGCGAAAACCTCATTTTGGTTTGTCTTATACCAAAGTTATCTCGTGTTTAGATAAAAAAGATCAAAGCTATTTAGAGTTTATTTTTGCATCTTTGAAAAACAAACAACCACAATTTAACTTTCATTTTACAATGAATTCGAAAAATTATCAAATGCGCATTTCCGTTTTGAAAACTAAGTCTAGAAGCATTTTGTATCGAGGCATTCTAGTGGAGTATAAGCAATCCTTTGTCAGTGAGGGAAAAGCAAAACAAGACACATCTTTTATCTCCAGTATGACACACGAAATCAGAAGCCCTCTAAATGCCATTATTGGTCATTCTCAGCTTTTGCAAGAAACAAAGCTTGATATCGAACAAAAAGAGAGTCTTGATAATATCTTAACCGCTTCTACTCACTTAAAAACACTTGTTGATAATATTTTAGATTATTCTAAAATTGAAGCTGGCAAAATGGCAATTAACCAAGATGCTTTTGATATCCAGAAATTAATTTCTGATGTCCAAAGCATGTTCTTAGAACAAATAACTCAAAAAAATATATACTTTGATGTCCTAAATGTCAACTGTCCAAAGACAATGATTGGTGATGAAAACAGACTGAGACAAGTTTTACTTAATTTTGTTAGTAACGCGATTAAATTCACTGAAATTGGTGGGATTAGTTTAACCAGTTATATTGATTATGAAATAAGTGATTCATCTTTAAGGATTAATTTCAAAGTCAAAGATACCGGGATTGGTATGTCTGAAGCAGAAGTTGCTAAACTTTTTACCCCTTTCGAACAAGCTAATGCTCAAACTTCACGAATTTACGGCGGAACTGGATTAGGTTTAGCTATTAGTGATAAATTAGCTATTTTGATGGGTGGAGAAATCATCGTCACAAGTCAAGTCAATAACGGCACTGAGATTGTTTTATCAGTTCCACTAACCTATGATAAAGCGGTTCGTAATCTCGAAGTTGAGGAGAACCGAAAACCAAAATCAGGCTCAAAAATACTTCTTGTTGAAGATAATAAAATGAATCAAAAACTAACATCTAGAATATTAGCTAACTATGGTATGCTCGTAACTATTGCCGAAAATGGGCAAGAGGCTGTTAACCTGTATAATAGCCATTCCTTTGATCTGATTTTTATGGATTTGCAGATGCCGATTTTAGATGGTGTTTCTGCTACAAGAATGATTCGCAAAACAAATAAGACAATTCCAATTTTAGCGCTAACATCTGATTCGATGTTTGAAAACATCGATATGTGCTTAAGTGTCGGGATGAATGACTACATTATTAAACCTGTCGATCCTAAAAAACTTTATAGAGCTCTTCTAAAGTGGCTTCCAAGTGAATAATCATTAATTTAACAAGACTTAGTCAAGTCTTGTTTTTTTATTGAATAAATTTTTCCTCGTGTTCTATAAGTTTTTGTTTTAAACTGATATTGGCAGGCCCTGAATAACCGCGCATGCTGAAATCTTTACCAATAACCCTGTGACAGGGGATTATTATTGCTAAAGGGTTCTTTTTACAAGCTTGTCCAACAGCTTGAGCAGCCTTTGGAATTTTAATTTGAATTGCGATATCTTGATAAGTTTTTGTCGTTCCATATTCAATTGTTAAAAGTGCATTCCAAACTTTTATTTGAAATGGTGTGGCTTTTATAAATTTAAAAGAAATAGTGAATTTTCTTAGTTGGTGACTAAAATATAAATCAAGTTCTTTTTTGATATAAGCAGGCAATTTGGTGTCTGAATTTTGACCTGTCTCCTTTGGTATTGATAGCTCAGTTAACACATTATCTTCAATCTTAAAAGTAATAACTCCAAATGGACTTAAATATTTATAAATCACAATTATATTTCACCATCTAATTTAACGAGATTTCTTTTTATTAGAATGGAAAATAGCATCAATCATAATAATAAGCGCTAATAGAAATTCTGTGTTTTGCTCATCAATTATCAAAATTTCATATGAGTCACCCCACGCTAGCCATTTTTTTTGAATGCTTGCTACTTCTTGACCGTCTTTTTGGATTGAAAAATTATGGGCAATAAAATTACCATCAACAGTGAAATCACCTATTTGGCTTTGAATTTCAGCGTTTTTTTTCATGAAAGAGAACTTTTGTCTTCCTACTGCAACTTCATTTCCGTTTTTATCTAATAACTTATAAGCCGGTAAAAATGCTAACAGAATTCTTTGGAAATGATAAAGAACTTCATCTGTTGATGTTTTAATAAAGTCCATTTTATTTCTGATCGAAAAAAACTGACCTTCACAATGATATTGCACAACTTCATTTTCATCAAAAATCTTGTAGCGGTCTCTAAAAGATAAAACCTTTTGTTTTAAATAATATTTTTTCATAAATCCTCCTTTTTAAAGCTCTGTGTAATAAACTATTAACACCTCAACACAGGTGATTATCTCTGTTCTAACACCGTTATTAGTTCCACGTATGAGGCTGCTAACTGTGAACATGTTTTTTTGCCTTTTCCGGTTAATTTTTTTTTACTTTACTCTTAGGTTCTTTTTCAACAGTAATTCTTGCTTTAAAACAAACGGGAATAGATACTGATTATTCTTACCGATTTTCATCTATGTCACTAAGAATTACATAATAACTATAGCATTAAATATATCTGCTCAAATTTCTTCGCTTTCGTAAATGCTAACTCATTTAGCTCTTTTGTTAGATTTTCTTTGTTGGATTTAAATCAACAAGTCCATTTTCATAATTGTTCTATCCATCGCACCATCTAAGTGAATATCTGTTAATTTTTGATTTTAACTCTAGTTGAGTACGTTGATGATTTAACTATCCAGTTCTTTTTTCTATTCCAGTACCACTTATACCTTTATCTGAATACATTTTTAACAGTTCACAGTCTAGATTATCTTCTATTTTTTGCTTATAATGAGTAACTTGTAAGTTATTCAGCAGAATTTGTATTAACCATACAGCAAGGTCGACTTTCATTT
>CAZDCS010000005.1:0-22741 GCA_964504015.1 uncultured Mariniplasma sp.
CAATGTTTTTTATGATAATTCTAAGTAGTTAAATTTCTATCTCCATAGAAATTTATGGTTCTTTGGACCTCTTTTAATTATGGGTCAATACTGGATTTTTAACTATTTTCATTTTTTGCTTGTTTTTTCTATAGCTAGCTCCTTTTTTCACCGCTTTATCATTTCCTGTTCTTATTAATGTGATTTGATGTTATTTTACCACTCATTGCGTCAAAAAAATATTAAGTTTTTCTTAAATAAGTGTTTTTTACCCTACTGTATCTCTCATTTTAGAAGAATGTGTTTATTTGTTTATTAAACATCCAAAATGTATTATAATGAGTCTAGAGTTGAATTGCATAATTTAAAAACGATTAAAAGGAGCATCATATGAATTTTACCGATAGAATAAAACATTTTTATAAAGAGCATCCAGCAACAGGAACTATTATCCTTGCAAACCTAATCATGTTCATAATCGTATTGCTAAATGGTGGATTTGACATAGTCAACCTTCTCGCTCTTGGTGCTCTACACCCTGAACTAGTGCTTGAACATAGCCAATATTACCGCCTTATTACAGTTATGTTTTTACATGGTGGATTTCTTCATTTCTTTATGAATTCTTTAGCCCTCTACTTTCTAGGCGCACATATGGAAAAGTTAATTGGGCCTAAGAAATATTTGCTTCTCTATTTTGGTTCTGGAATAGGAGCGAGTATTGCTGTTGTTTATCTAGGTGGCAACGTTGTTACAGTAGGCGCTAGTGGGGCAATATTTGGCATTATAGGTGGTTTGTTAGTTCTAACGTTTTTAAGAGCAAATTGGTTTCATCCACAAGCAATTCGCCAAATTAGAAATTTAGCACTTATTAATATCGTATTAACTTTCGCAATTAGAAATATTAGTATTGCTGGTCATATTGGTGGTTTAGTAATTGGTATTGCCCTATTTTATTTTATTACACCTAAACGACCTTATTACATTGAAGAGCAAATGAGTCAAAACTCCGTTTACTATGATGATATGAACTAAATTACCGAGCCTATTTTAAAACAAAAAGGATAAAACCATTTGATCTGGTTTTATCCTTTTTTCTAACCAATTGTACTATTTAGCAGATTCTATCATTAGTTTAATCAGGTTATTAGAGAATTCCGTTGGATCTTCGATTGGCATTCCCTCAATCAATAATGCTTGATGATACAACAAACTAGCATAATCATCAAGTTTATTGTTGTCTTTTTCAAATATCGTTTTGAGTGATTTAAACAGTTCATGTTCAGGGTTTATTTCTAATATTTTATCAGCGTGAACCTCTTTTGCATTTGGCATTTGTTTTAATATTTTTTCCATTTCCATACTAATTCCTTCGCCTGAAACAAGACACACTGCTGATTCTTTAAGTCGGTATGACAGTTTAACATCTTTAACTTTCTCTTTTAAGCTCTTTTTAAGTGCTTTAAGGATATCTTTATTTTCTTTCTCCATATCCTTTAGCTCACTCTTCTTAGTTTCATCTAGAAGATCAGTATCCGCTTGTTGAATTGACTTAAATTCAACATCTTGATAACTTTGCAGAACTTGCACCATAAATTGATCAATATCATCAGTAAATAACAAAACTTCTACATCTTTATCTTTCATAACATCCATCTGTGGCAGTTTCAAAATGCTTTGTTTCGATTTTCCAGTCGCATAATAAATGGCTTTTTGGTCTATTGGTTTGTTATCGACATACTCTTTCAAACTAACATATTTGTCACTCTTGCTTGTCTTAAACATAATGAGATCTTGCAGCTTATCTTTATTGGCACCAAAGCTGTCATAGATCCCGTACTTTAGAGTGTTTTTATAGTTCTCATAAAAAGTGATGTAGTCATCTCTTTCATGCTTCATCATTTTCTCTAGCTCACCTTTAATTTTCTTTTCAAGGTGTGATGCTATCTTTTTCAACTGCCGATCATGTTGTAAAAGCTCACGTGATATATTTAATGATAGATCAGAAGAATCCACTAACCCTTTAACAAATTTAAAATAATCAGGAATTAAGTCTTTATTCTTATCTTGAATAAAAACACCTTTTGAATACAGTTGTAACCCTTTTTCATAGTGCTCACTATAAAAATCGTAAGCTGCTTTTTTAGGTATAAATAATAATGCCGTATAAGTTAACATTCCCTCAACATTAGTGTGTATAACCTTAATCGGATCTTCATAATCACTAAACTGGTGCTTATAAAAAGCATTCATATCCTCTTGTTTTATATCGGATTTTGAGCGTTTCCAAATTGGTACCATTTGGTTGATTGTTTCTTCTTGCCTAACTTCTTTTTCATCTTTGGTTTTAGTTATCATCATCTTAATTGGATAACGAACATAATCACTATATTTTTTAATTAAAGAACGTATTTTATGAGTTTTAGAAAACTCAGAAAATTGTTCTTCTGTTTCTGTATCATCATCTTTAAGTTGAAGTGTTATTGTGGTTCCAATATCTTTTCTTTCAATTTCTTCGATTGTGTAGCTAGCTTCTCCATTTGAAGTCCACCTGTAGCCGGTCGTTGAAAAAGGAGATTTCGTCTCAAGAACAACTTTTTTTGAAACCATAAAAGCACTGTAGAACCCCACGCCAAATTGGCCGATAAAATCGACATCTTTTTCTTCGATTTTATCAAGGAATTTTTGTGATCCACTTTGGGCAATCGTACCCAAGTTTTCAATAAGTTCTTCTTCAGTAAAACCAATACCATTATCTGTTATTACCAAAACATTGTTTTTTTCATCAGGAGTTATCCGAATTTCGTAATTATCAGTCGGGACATTGTCATCAGTTAATGATAAAAAGTGCCTCTTATCAATCGCGTCACTTGCATTTGAAACTAACTCTCTAATAAAGATTTCTTTTTGTGTGTAAATTGAATGTGTCATTAAATGTAATAATTTCTTTGATTCAGTTCTAAATTGTTTTCTTTTTGCCATATGTATCGCCTCCAATAAAATTTTAACAAAAGTAACTGTTATGTCAAGTACTTTTGCTTATTGCTTTGCCTTTTTTTAACTTAAAAAATGTTAAAGTAAAACCTAATGCAATCGAAAGATAGGCCGCCATTAACACCCGGTAGTTTTCAGGCAACATAAAGGTAATAGTGTGCGCTGGAATCCAAAACAAAGGAATCGTGCGCAAAACAATAAACCTTAGAAAATATGATAAATCAATTCGTTTGATGACATCACCAAATCTAACTTTAATTATTTGCCTGATTTCACCCTTACCAAGTTCAATGTAGTTGTCTGTCACTTGGTGAAACATCATAAATGATGGTGCAAAAAACAAGTTCATAAAAACACTTGTTAAAAAAGCTGTCAGCAACAATCCAATGAATCCTTCATGTTGGAACAAAGGCAATAACCCAGCCACTTGAGCAGCTAAGACCCCATTATAAAAAACCTTAAAGATAACAACAAAGACAATTCCCAAAAGACCCCAAACAATAAATTTGGCAACTAGGCCCTTATCACCAAAATACGAGCCTTTTTTTAATCTGTGAACTAATCTTTCCCCCATACTGGCGAGAATTGCGGTTTTGAAAAAACCCATACTATAAGGGTGTTTTTGTGTCAAGCTCTCAAAAACAATTCTTGTTGTGGGAATTATAATAAGTGTTGAAAAAAGTAAAACTAGTAAAATCCAAACTGCATCGCTTTTTTTCATATTCTCCTCTTTTTCATACTACTAAAATTATAGCATGCATTGTTCAATTTTGAAACAGATTGCTGTGTCAGCCGCCTCAGTTGAAAAGATAAATGCTTAATGTTATAATTAGATGTAGCACAAATTCACTCGAGGTACCTTATGGAATCACTTAGATTCACTAAATCTAAAATTGTTACCTTTTTAATAATACTAAATGTTCTTTTTATTGGGGGCATGACTTTTGCTTTTTGGGCGTCAGCAATAGCTGGTGATGCAGATCAAAGCGGGTCTACTGTTACTACTGGACACTGGGGGACTCCTATTTTTACGAATCAGGAGTTTTTTGATTTTGCGACTAAACTGGATAGTCTCGAAACTGATGAATACTATTTAGCAAATAATCTTGATTTTACCAGTTTTCCCTGGGAAATTACTGCGGCTTTCCACAATGCAGTTTTTAGGGGAACTTTAAATGCTAATAATAAGACAATATCTAATTTAACAATTGTTAATAATTCCACCACCTTGAATCATAATGCTATTTTTCCAAGAATTGATGGTGGTAGAATCTTTGATTTAACACTAGATAATGTCCATATTGAAAGTAACTTAAACAGCTCCAATTTACGTGCCGCTTTGATTTCTTCGACTGCAATTGGTGGAACTGTTGAGCTAACCAATATTAGTGTGAACAATTCTAGTGTGATCGGAACTACGCATAATGGAGTCGGTGGGCTAATAGCCAGAGTTCGTAATGCAGGAACTGTCGTTAATATCGAAAACATTAAAGTAAGAAATCTTGCATTGTTCAACAATAGGTTTAACGTTGGAGGTTTAGTAGGAAGAATTGACAATGGCGCTACTGTTAACATAACTGATGTTGATTTTCAAGGAACTATCTATTCAAACAATATTGGTTCAAACAATTCAACTTCTAATGCTGGTGGGTTAATTGGTGCTGTTTATGCCAACTCACCTGCTAATATTAACCGAGCGATTATTGATGCTACTTTCCAAAATACAGTTATAGGGACGCATAACTATCTTGGCTATTCCAACCGTAATTTAGGTGGTATCATTGGCAATCAACGAACCCTTGGCACCGTTATTAACAACGCTTTTTTTACCGGCAGTCTATTTACAAGGATAAATGCAAATAGAAATAGAGTTGGAACTATATCTGGTAATGACTATATTGCAACTACCTCAACTAATGTTTTCCATTCTAATGTGGCTTATCGCAGCAGTAGCGGTACTGTTGTCTATGATACAACTAGCCAACTCGGTGAGATGGCAGTAGTTGTTAATGCCGGTTCTATGCCTTCAGTTGCGTGGTGGAATAACTTTGCAACTTATTTCTTAGCAGCTGAGCCCTTGTGGCTTCAAGACCCTGTAACAGGAAGATTATACTTAGGTCTTTAATTAATGCTCCCTACCGTTAAAGACAAAGAGGGTAGCTATGAATAATAACACTTATCTAAAATTAAGAAAAAACATGGTAGAAAAACAATTACGAACCCGAGGAATTGATGCTCCAAAAGTTCTAAAGGCTTTTTTAACTGTGCCTAGACATTTGTTTGTCGACGCAAACGAACAAGACTTAGCATATAGTGATCGCCCACTACCAATTGGATGCAATCAAACTATCTCACAACCTTATATAGTATCCTTAATGACTTATCATCTAAACTTAAAAGATACTGATCACGTCCTTGAAATAGGGACCGGTTGCGGGTATCAAACTGCAATTTTGTCATGTCTAAGTAAAAATGTCTATAGTGTTGAACGAATTAGTTTTTTGCAACAAAGAGCAAAAAAAATCTTAGATCAACTGAACTATTCAAACATCTCCTATAAAATCGGAAACGGTTTTGAGGGTTGGGCAGATAACGGGCCCTATGACGCTATTGTTGTCACTGCCGCTCCGCGAAAAATCCCTGAATCTTTAGTGGAACAATTAGCCGAAGGAGGAAGAATGGTTATTCCAATTGGCAATTCGTTTTATCAAAAATTATACCTTTTTACAAAACAAAACAACGAGATAACAAAAAACTATATCTGCGATTGCCGGTTTGTCGAAATGATTAATGAAAAATAGCACGCAGAAACTAATACAAGTATATTTGTTAGTTTCTGCGTGCTATTTATTTGTCTATTTCCTATATTTTTAATTTTCTCTTTAGTGCTTTCCATCTAAACTTTAATCTCTCCCCTATTTGTTTTTTCAATATCTTCAAATAATCAAACACAACAATGCTAACTAAAAAAACTATCATTATATATTGGATACCCACAGAAACCTTTCCCATATTAGAAAACAAGTCCGTAGGATTTATTAAAAACAAGCTCAAAAAACCAATGATTAATAGATTTACAATAATTTTCATAATAGCGCACCTAAAACAAGGACAATAACCAAATAGATTAAATTGTATTTAATCATTTTCTTCGCAGAAAAGACTACCTGTTTAGAAACATGTCCCTTACTAGTTTTATTAACAATCAAAACTATTAACCAAAAAAGGGTAAGTGCTGCCCAAATAACAGCTAAGACAAACACCCATACATTTATATCCATACGCTAAATATCCTCCCTATTAGGCTTGCTCCATGCTCATAAACCGCTCTAAAAAAAGTAGATATTACATCTAATACATAATCTATTTTACTCATATCAATAACTGTTTCTAACCTGCCTGCTAGTTGTGATAAATTGGTAATCCCTAGCTGATTAATGAAAAACAAAAAACCAAATGAGATGACAATCATGGCCAAATAGTTTAGATGTTGGTTAAATCCCGCCATATAATATAAGAAATTCTTTCTTTTTTGTAATATAAAGGCTCGCATCTTTTGGTGACTCTTCCTTTTAGCATTATAGCAATATGGACATTCAGTAAAGGTTCTCAGATAAAAATGTTCAACATTTTTATCGCAGTGTTTCAAAATTCGATATGTGTAATTTAGAAGCCATGCCCATTGTTGAGGAGATGGTCTTTTTATGTGATTTATATCGGTAACAAAGAGCGCCTTTCTAATCATGGTTTGATAAACTTTAGGGAAAAGCTCTACAATAGTTGCTCTATTTGTAATTTCAGCGAACTTAAACGTGTTTTGATGCAAGTAAATATTTCTTTCAACAAAAAAGGTTTGTGGTTTTGCTACACCCTTATATGTTCCAACAAATGGGTGTGTGCCGTGAATCAACATATGTATAATGACACTGAGTCGATATCTAAATGCTTCTAATCCATAAAGATCAAATGGAGATACTTCAATTTCTTTTTCCTCTTCCTTATCCTCGATATCTTCTATTTCCTCTAACGATTGTTCAAATGCAAAATCTTCTTCTTGCACATTTTCTTGTTTTTCTTGTTTGAAAGTTTCTTCTTTACTATCCTTCTTTTTTTCTAACTTGGGTAGTAGTGGCGATCTAATTAATTCTAGATCATTTTGCCGTTGCTTTTCTTTTTCTTTTTCAATCGCTTTTTGGACATCGTCTCGTTTCTTCTTTTGTTTTAAATATAGGTAGTATTCATAAGGTAGATAATCGCTTTTTTGAAAAGAAATAGATTTCATTTCTTCTTTCGCCGAGCCTAAGAGAACAAAGTCAGGAATATAGATATTTAGGTCTTCGTCAATATAGAGTTTTCGGTACTCAACTAATATTTTATGCTTTTCTAATATTTTAAAAAGTGAAGCTATCTCATAGGCTACTTTAATCCTTACTTGTTGCGTGACACGCAACTTTCCGATTTTTCTACTTCTTTCTAGCAAAGAAAGCTGGTATAGCTCTCCTACATTACTAACAGTATAGCCTATCAGTTTATTTTGGGCATAAATCATTGCTTTAGGCTTTAAAATATAGCGCTGTAGTTGCGAGAAAGCCGGATCTTTTACTAATGTTTCTACTCTTTTGGCAAATTCATACTTCTCGCTAAGCTTTTGATTAAACAATAGCGCTAATTGCCTTTTTTTCTTAACCTCATAAAATTTGCCGGAAATAGTTTCCATGTATGTATGGTTTTCATCGACAACAATTACTTTTTTATCGGTTTTATATCTAATATATCTTCTTGAAATCGTTTTAAAGTAATCCTTTAGATAATCATAGTCTTTAGTTCTTTCTCGGGCACATATTGGACACTTAGAAAAGTGGTCAGGATAATAGTGACTTTTATTTCTCTTGCACTTTTTAATATTAACCTTAACTTCTTGTAGTCCCTCAACCCATTGTTTTGCTGTTGGTCGATCTACCCCTTTTATTTTTTTAGCAAATGCACTAATCAATAAATTTTGAATGTTTTTCGGTAAAAAACTAAAAGGCATCGCGCTTTTAGGTGGTCTAATATTCTGATTCAATGTAGCATAAGGTAATATTTGTTTTTCCATATTATAGTTGATGGCATTACCATCAAAACCCATAAGACTTTTCATTCTAGCGCTAAAAGGATGGACTCCCATCATTATAATTTGAAATATTAAAATTGCTAATCCATAATTGTCATGATCAGGTTTCCTTTGCACACTACCACTAGCTATTTTTGTTTGCTCAATTACTTCAACCGGGGTATAGTCTGGTGTAAATACTTTACAATTAAAAATTCTTTTTTCATCGATCACTTGGAAACTATCGGTATCAACTAACCCAATTTCAAAACCAGGGTAGACAAAAAAATCAGATGTATTAATATCCCCAATTACCGTACTATTTTGGTGCAAATAACTCATAACCTTAGATAAATTAATCGCAACTACGAGTCTGTCATACCATGATAAATTAGGGAAATTCTTTTTTTGAAGTCCGGGTGTTATAACATGTGACAACTGATTTTTCGCTTGCACCTTTCGCATTACATAGCCAATGAAGTTTTTATTTTCATCATAGACTACATAACTTGGCCAAGCAATAATTGTTAAACCCTTATACTCTAGTAATCCTGGTTTATTTTTAACCATTGTTCTGATTTTTAACTCAATATCAGGCATTCTATCTAATGCTCTTTTGTTGTATACTTTAACTAATATATTTGGATTTTTGGCAAGTTTAAAGACACTACCTTCGCCACCGGTACCTATTGGTTTTGCATTATCTAGTATGATTTTTTTACCATTGTCCAAATAATATGTTTTCATTTTCACCCCATATGGATAAAGAACAGTGTTTTATCATCATCAGTTTTTTTCGAAATTCTCTCAGATGCTAAAAACCTACTTAAAGATGCTGAAACTTTTTCTTGGTCTAGATCTTTAAGTTCAAAGACTTTGAAAAAGGGGTTATAGAAAAGTGAGCTGATAGCTTTATCTTTTGCCGATACGCTAATCGACTCAATTCCATCACTCATTAAAGCCACTTCTTGATAGTAGTTATCGATTTTTTCGAAGATACCATCTTTAATACTTTCTAAATTGCAAATGCTAAAAGTAGCATTTGCATATTCTCCTCTTTGCTGTTTAGCTATCACGCTATACTCTTTTTCAGTTTTTCCTATTAAGCAACAATCCCCTACCTGTCCATAAAACTGTCTTTTTCCCAAAGATAAAAAGACTAACAAAGTCGCATTTAAATCTTTAATCGATAATTCATGCTCTTTAGCAACTTCTAATAGTTTTTCATTAACTTTAGTAAAACCTTCTTTAATCATCTTAATAACATCTTCATCAGTGTCATCTAGTTTGACTTCGTTTTTAATAAAATCAGTAATAAACTGCGATGCAGTTAAACTTCCTAGTTCGGCGTGACTAGCACTTCCCATACCATCTGAGACACAGGCAACAATCCCCATATCACCAGGCAACATTTGATAATTATGGTTGTCGTGACACGGAATTTCATTTTCTAAATGAGAAGAACCTACTACAGAAGCCCCGTAAACTCTAATCAAGATTACACCTCAAATTCGAAAACATCATCGCTAGGTTTTTCTAGTTTTAGAGTGTCTCCTACTCTAGATGATGAAACACTCGACAATGAGGATGAAACCCATTGGAATAACTCTTTAAAATTCAATCCGTTCAACTTAAAAACTCGCTCTTGAGAACCACTAATTTGTCTTAATTTTTCAATATTAGCATTTTCCACGCCAATGCCAAAGAAAATCACTTTCTTACTACTAATAGCATTTTGCAACATCGATGATGCTTCGGTAACATTATCTGTTGGTTCCCCATCGGTAATAACAAACAACCAAGGTCTGTAATAAGAAATCCCAGCATCCCGATACTCTTGTTTACGATTTTCAATATTTCTTAGTGCAGTTGTAATCGCCGCTCCCATAGGAGTCATTCCATTGACAGCTAAAACTGGTGCCTTTGACTCTGATACAGTCGCGAAATCTTGGACTACAGATACATTTTGCCCAAATGTTACAACCGATAAATCAACTCTAACACTAGCTAAGTCATCGTCCCTTAGGGCTGCATAAAGCGCATGAACACCTTCATTTAACTGGTTGATTGGCGCACCAGTCATTGAATATGAAGCATCTAATAACAACACAACAGGACATCTAGGCTCTGGATTATCTAATAGGGCCTCATCAACAACATCTTTTTCAAACTCAAAATCTTGACTCATAATTAATTCCCCTTTTCTTTTTTTTACAAAACCATTAATAGAAAAACACCAATTAACATAGCTTTTAGGCTATATGATGTTTTTACATAAATAATAATCGCGGCTAAAATATAGAAAGAATACAAAAACAAGCGCATAAAACTAAACAATTCAAAAGCAAATCCTAAGGTATAAGCATAAAGAAAAAAACCAACGCCTAGTCTAAGTAGGTGGGTAAATGCAAGATCCATATTCATTTTTTTTAATTGAAAGACATAGACAATCATACTTGTTATATATGTCAACAGCATCACTTGAGCTATAATATAGATTGAAAAAGTCAATTCATCAAAGCGGTAATTATCCATTAAAAATGCATTATGATTCCCAAATAAATATCTGACAATCCCAAAATGAAATTCAATATTGAAATAAATTGATACTGTTTGTGTCACCCCAACAACAAGCAACGCGGCTATTATCAACTGCATTAACCTTTTTGCATTAACTACGCTGTGTTTCTTGCCTACAGTATGAAAAACCATATTTAAGCTTAAAACTAAAAAGAAGACTAATTGAATTGCATAAATAGTCATAATGTTATAGTTTAGGCCAAAGTGTTGTGCAAACGACGTTTGTAGGAATCTAGTTTCGCTGTAAAAAGGGAACATTACAAAAATAAACCAGATGATAGAGCCTATTAGAAACTTGTTCACATTGCTTAGTGCATTAGTCCTATTCATGAGACCCCTCGCTCGTTATTTTCTTTTATTATATCAAATTATACTTTAAAAACCTAAATAATCTCATTTTTCTTGTTGGAAACGCTTGTTTTTGAAAAAATTTTTTTCTGCTTAAAGATTTATCTTATAAAAAAAGAGCTTCTCATTGCTCTTTTTTTATATTTCTTTAATGATGTTTTGGATTAAGTTTTTAAACTTGTTTTTCACTGAAGATGCCACTTCTAAAACTTCTGCATGGGATAACTTTTTTTCTAAAATACCACTTGCCATATTAGTCAAACACGATATACCTAATACCTGCATACCCATATGAGACGCAACTAGCGCTTCAGGGACAGTGGACATTCCCACTGCATCTGCACCCAAAATTCTAATCATCTTAATTTCAGCAGGTGTTTCATAACTCGGTCCTGTCCACCAAGCATAAACTCCTTGCCTTAGAGTTTGACCTAGTTTGTTTGCTTCTATGTGTGCGATATTGCGCAAAGAATTAGTATAAATGTTTGATGCATCTGGAAATCTAGGTCCAAATTCATCAATATTTTTCCCGATTAACGGATTATTTGCTACAAGATTTAAATGATCCTTTATAACCATTAAATCTCCAGGTTTAAAATCTTTATTAACGGCTCCACACGAATTTGTTATAATAAGTGTTTTAATACCAAATAAATGCATTACACGAATGGGGAACGTAACAACCTCTAAAGGATACCCTTCATAAAAATGATACCTGCCTGATAATGCTAAAACCTTAATCCCGTTGAGTCTACCAATAACTACTTCACCTGAATGTCCTTGAACTGTTGGTTTAGCAAAGTTAGGGATTTTTTCAAATGGAACGGTAACAACTTCAGTCATCTCTTTAGCCAATGACCCCAACCCTGACCCTAAAATTAATCCAACCCTAGGTCTTAGCTCAGTTAACTGAGCTAGATAATTAAATGCCTCTTGTGCTTTTTGATACATTTTATAAACCTTCTTTCCCTATGTTGATATCTATTATATTAGAGGAACAACAAATAAAGTTATTGCAAAAACAGTTACCCAAATTAAAACTAATATCACTATATTTAAAACACTGTTTTTATTAGTTGTTTTTGTAATGTCTATAGCTTTTATCTGCTGGTGAAACTTTTTAAGAATAAAGAAACTAGCTATAGCAGATAAGCCAAATAAAACAGATGAAACAACTCTTGCTGGAATTCTAAATAATAACCCCGTTAGAAATCTTGTAGTAACCCAAGGTACTCCCCACATAAATCCTAATGAAATGGCTGCAGCTAAAAGCCCCCACAGTAATCCTTTCAGCACTCCCTTACCGGTGGATTCAGTTCCAATAATCCAAAGAACTACATATGCAATTATAACAAAAGGAACAATAATAAAGGCTGCTCTATCTCTAAAAAACAATAATATATTATATGATACAACAATTGGATTTATAGTGTTTGCTGGATCAAAAAAGCTGGGGACATTGCTCATAAGAAAAGCAAAAGCAATAAGTAATAAAACCGCTGCTGACCTATTGAACAAATTAAACATAACCTTATTTTGTGTCATTAAAATATCAGAAACGCTATCTCTCATTTTTGGGTATATCATGCTAACAAATGTTTTAACACTTTCTCGATCACACATGTCATCAAAGAAATCAAAGTTGCGTTTATACCCTTTTTTTCGTATTTTGTCTTTAAAATCTGGTTTTCGTAATAGGTCATGTATTTCATAATACATAATATAATCTTTATTATCACTAGTAGCGTTTAGTGCTTTTTCAAAATCCGGGTATTCCATTAAATCTTTTTTCGCTTTCATTAAAACTTCGAAATTCGAGTGTGCTTTCAAACTAATTTTGAATTTAGCCCAATATGCAGCATTGTTCTTGGGGATGTTTTCAATCAATTTTCCCGCATATAAAAGAGCTCTACTATACTTTCTTTTGTAAATAAAGTTTTCGGTGAATATCAACAAAACTTTATTTACAGTCTCTTTTTCTGTCTTTGGAGAGTATTTAAGGTAAATATCAATCAGCTTGACAGCCATCTTATAGTTATCTGCGCTTATTAAGCGATTTACCGCTATTTGTATTTCATAAAATACTTCAGTAATTTTATACTTGTGCACAATTAGACGCTGAAGCAATTCAGTAAATTCTATATCATTTAAAACTTCATTGAGTTTGGAAATATCAATTGCTCTATATTTAGCACACAACTGTAGCAGTATTATTTCTCGGTGATCTGGGCTAGCGGACAAAACGATGTTTGATAACTTAATCGCCTCACTATGAAACCCTAGTCGATTGACTTTTAAGGATGTCTCAACATACTTCTTAATGAACCTTGAATCCTGCTTAGGAATATACCTAGTTGCTGTCTCCATGACACAGTAAATCCAATCAACATTCTCTAAATTCTCTAGATTAAGCTTCAGATGCAGCTTTTGATAGAGATCATCTGCCAGTCTATTTTGTTCTTTAACGCTTTTCCAAGTCATTAAAAAGTTATATAATTCTTGATCAAATTTATTAGCTACATTTAGTTCCTTAATTAAATGATCCTCAATTAGTTGAAGATAGAATGGAGCTTGTTTTTTTTCGAGGCAACCCATGAGTTTATCGAATAACTCAAAGATATTATTTAGACTAACTTGAGCACTTAATTCTCTAAACTCTTGAATATGCAAGGTGCATAGTATTTTATCCCACCAGGCTTTTTGAGCAAGTGGGTCTTGTTCTAAAACTTCGTTATATATTTTTAAGGCTTTAGTAAACTTGTTTTTTTTCAAGTATAGTTGCTCGGCGCTTTTAATCTGATTTTCAATAATAGGATTAGTTTCATAATTTACAATAAGGTCGCTACCGATTACCTTTGGAGTGATACGTCTAAATTCGCCTTGCTCAAAGTGATGCTTTTCAATTACAGTAGATTTGTCATCTTTTGTCTTATCTATTCTTTTAATCTTTGATTCATTATCTCGCCAAGCTTTCGTGACAAAAAGAACTTCGTTAGTAAAATGCTTTTTCATGTGCCTATCAGTTGTTAATTCTAAAATCTGAAGATAGTGCTTATTTTTTATTGGTTGTTCATCATAAAACTGATGAACAATCGGAATAAAACGATTACCGGTTTCTTCTTTTTGATAAACAATACCGAAGTTACTGAGAAATAACCCCCAATAGGCTTCGATTAACTTAGGGTTTTCGTTGGCGATAATATCATAGTGAATGTAGGCCGCATCGTATTGATGTGCATTCCTTTTTTTATCTGCTATTGAAAGTTTTTCTAAATCGCTTTGACTATAGTTAGAGCTAAAATAATGTTCGTTTTTACATTTAGGGCATTGAACAAAGTTAGGAAGTAATTCATTTTTTTTCTCTAGTCGCTTCCCGCAGCAAGGGCAGTCAGGAAATAATCGCTTTATTTTATTTTCCATTTTGCTCACCCTCTCTTAGTGAAAATGTGATTTTTATGCCTTGTCACTATGTATTTATTATAGTCCAAAACAATTAATAACACAAATGCGGAGGCAACACTAAAAAAGTCTTTATTATTAGCTCTGCTAATCTAGATTTTAACAAAACTATTGATATACTGTCTAATTGGCTAATTACCAATGCGCGTTTAAAAAGTTTAAGATCCGGTTTATATACTCTGGATCGTTTTGCGGGTGTAAAAGATCTTGATGAGTTTCTAATATTAGGTGCCTATCTCCTTCTAAAACCCAACTTTCGACATGTTCAGGTGCTCGTTCCATTATTCGGTTAAAACTTTCAAAGGGTACAACTGAATCCTCTTTAGAATGAACAATTAAAGCAGGTCTATCACCTAACTTATCCATGGCTGCTTTTGGTGAAAGACGCAGTGTTTTTGTTCCATATTTTACGGTTGTATATATTGATACAAATGGCCTTTGCATAGTTGCTATAAAACAAGGAACACCTTGTTTTATATAAACATCATAAAAGATATCTTCCATCGATGAAAATGCAGCTAGGCTCACCACTCCTGAAATATCTTTTAATTCTCCAATTGAAATAAGAGCTGTTGCGGCTCCCATTGACCATCCATAAACAATAATTGGAATCTCGGTGTTTTCTATTCTTATATGTTCAACCACAGCTTTAACGTCAAGATATTCGGTATACCCTAAGCCAATAGTATCACCTTCGCTACTTCCTCGTGCTCTTCTTTCTAGGAGAATTGAACTAAAATTATTATCATACATTATTTTTGCGTGCCCAAACCCCGAAGTTACAGATGGGACTCTAATTCCAGGGATAAAGATAATTACTGCTCTGGGGTTTGTTGCATCTACCTTGTGTGCCACAACATTTAATCCATCATCTGTCAATACTGTTATTTTTTGGGCAACTAATCCGAAATCTTCTGCATGCCACATTTCATCAAATTCAACTCTTGTTACAGCCGGACCTATAATTATAAAAGGAAGCGCAGTTAACATAACAAATAGTCCTGTAAGTAAAGCTATACAAGAAATAATTACTAGTTTTTTTAGTTTTCCTTTACTCTTGTTCATAATTAGCTCACCCTTTCACTGAAAAACAGAAAATAGTAAGACTATGTTATTTCAGATTAGTGTATTTTTTGCTGTTATTATAAGCTTTATCAACCGGATATTTTTTGTCGTTTAAGATCATCTTTTTATTTGTAACATCAATCAAATCAATTTCCATTTCATCGCAAAATAATATTAAATAGCTTAAAATATCAGCCACTTCTTCTTTTATATTTTCAAGGTCAGCATTTTGCTTTCCCCATTGGAAATTTTCTAAAAGTTCACTGGCCTCAATCGTTATGCTTTTAGCTAGATTTTCTGGTGTATGAAACTGCTTCCAATTCCGTTTGTCTCTAAATTGAATAAGTTGTTCCAAAATCATCTTTAGTTCTTTCATTTTATTCTATTTGCTCAATAGTATCACTAATTGAGCATCTCCTTTTTTTCAGTGTAGTCTTCTTAGTTCTCGGTTTTCCCAAAAGACCTCATTTCTCCTTGATTATATCATAGAAGCTTAACAAATAGGGAGTAACACATTAGTGAGAAACGATACCTAACAGTAATAATGCTAAACCTAATATTTGCTGTGCTTTGATAAAAGTATCTTTAGTAAGCAAATTCTTTGACATATGGAGCAATCCACGATATAATCAATACATACTTTTTATAAATAACGTGGAGGTTTAAGTAAATGAACAAAAAGACCCAAACTATCAAAATGCAAAAACATATAGACGTAGAATCGCAAAGAGTCAATGACCTTGTCTCTATAAAACTTGCTTTTTTACAAAAGAAAATATCGAGAGAGAAAGCTCGCGAAAAGATGAATGCAGCTTTTGAATATATAACAGCGAAAGAGTTTGCCGTTTCAGAACAGCTAGTTAGAGAATACGGGATCGATGATGATGTTTTCACAAAAAGCATTGATGATATTTTTTTTATTATGGATGGTTTAATTGAGCTAGAGCAAACAATTCTAAAAGAAGGTCATCCTATCCGAAGCTACCAAGACGAGATTAAAGCAATACATTTTGTTTTAGATGAGATAAAAGATCTTATGAAAAAGAAATATATCAAAAATCAGTGGTTAGAGATATATGACAAACTCATCCAAATTAAAATCCATTTTAGTCGCAAACAAAACCAGCTTTACACCAAACTCGAAGAAAAGGGTTTTGATAGACCTTCTCGAATAATGTGGACAGTAGATAATCAAGTTAGAGATATAGTTAGTGAAGCTGCTCAATTACTTAAGTTAGATAAAGTTGATGAGTTTATCTCATTGCAGCCTGAAGTAATTGAAAAGGTCACAAGCTTGTTCGAAAAAGAAACAGAAATACTATATCCAACATCATTAGAAATGATTTCTGATGATGAATTTTTAGAAATGAGTGCTGGAGACCGCGAAATAGGATATTGCCTTATCCCTACTCCACCTTTATTGAAATTACAACAACAAAAAGAGGTGAATGCAAGTTCTAATGACCAAAAACTGGTTAATGAGATTGCTTCTGTTTTGAAAAAATTCAGCAAAACAACTGGTACAAACCTTAATGAGCCACTTAAAGTGGCAACCGGAGAGTTGACACTAGAGCAAATAAACCTCATTTATAAACATTTGCCTGTCGATATATCTTATGTTGATGAAAATGATATTATGAAATTTTATACCGACACCTCTCACCGGGTCTTTCCTCGGAGCCCTGGTGTTATTGGTCGTCATGTTGAAAACTGCCACCCTAGGGAAAGTGTGGAGAAAGTTCAAGAGATAATCGAGTCCTTTAGATCAGGAAAACAAGATACAGCGGAATTTTGGCTTGATATGGGCGAAAAGTTTGTCTATATTGTCTATAAAGCTGTTAAAGATGAAACAGGGAAATTCAGGGGTATCTTGGAAATGATGCAAGATATTAAGCGAATTAAAACTCTGTCTGGTTCACAAAAACTAGTTTCTTGGGGAAAAAGCAAGATGACAACTGCACCTAAAGATCCAGAGCTAGAAACATCCAGTTTTGTAATCGCCGGAAAAACAATACTAGCTGATTTAGTTAACCAGTACCCTTTCACTAAAAAGTTTTTAACAACTCTAACACCCAAGTTCAAAAAACTAAACAATCCTTTGATTTATAAAACAATGTCAAAAGTTGCCACTCTAGATATGATTGCTGCTAGAGGTGACCTAGAGTCAGATTATTTGATTAACCAGTTAGTATTAGAGGTTGAGCGAGAAAAAAATAAATAACAACTCTAAATTATACGTAATAGTTGTAATATAATCATCTAATAATATTGAAAAACGATACAAGATTTAGTCTTGTATCGTTTTTTGTACTAAAAGATAAAATCAAAGACTTAACTATTACCTCGGTTTCACCAGCTACTCCAAAAAATTTGATTTAATATTGGAGACCTCTCACTTTTTATTACATATCATATTGCGATAAAATTTGCGCTGGTGTCTTGCGCAAGAGCATAAAGGTTGGGAATATACCTGCAGCAATATTTAAGACATAAAGTACCACAATCCCTAATAAAACAGATACAGTAGACACATAAAACAGATTTAGATCCTTAATAATACCCTCTTGCAAACTAGCTAAAATAAGTGTCATTCCAATATACCCAATAAATGTTGTAATAGTAGTTAAAACAACAATTTCAATTATAAACGACTTTAAGATAGTATTTCGTTTTACCCCTAAAGCTCTGTGAATGCTAATCTCATAAACTCTTGATATTAGTGAAGAGCGAATAGTGAAATAAAACGCAAGTAAAGTGAACCCAATTAAAAATCCGCTTGTCCCTAGCGTTGCTCCAATCGTCTCTCGTTGACTGTCACGTAAACTCCCTAGAGCTTGCTCACTTACTTCTTCACCTCTAATACTATGTGCTTGATAAAGTCTTTCAATTAGGTTATCTGGATTATTTGTATAAATAAATACTTCTTCCGCATCATCAAAAAGCATCTTTTCAATGTTAGTGACTGTTAATAGGCGAACCCACTCTTTATTCTCAATATTATGAACCCCACTAACCTCGTAATCAATACCTGAAATAGAACGTGGCCACTCCCCGGTGTAATCATTATCACCACTTATACTAATAAACTCTGCTGCAGAAATAACGACTTGATTATCATTTGGCATAACTCCTGCTACTAAGTCATCGCTACTATAAACCTCATATGGTTTAAAAAGTGTCGATGAAACAAAAGATGCCATTTCTCGTGATAAATATACAAGGCTAACGTTAGTATCAACAATTCCAGAAATTGATAACTCCATCCCATTATAGATAAACTTCTCATATAGTAGATGACTTAATTCCCAAACACCAATCCCTTTAACTTCTGGTGACTCTATAGCTCTTAGAGCAACTGCCTTGCTTATTAATATCTCATAATGCGAACTAGGCAGTTCGCCCATTAAGAGGTTTGCTTCTTTTATTCTTTCTGTTAAATCAATTTGACCAGAAATTCTGGCAATCGGCGATCCACCAAAAAAATTCATGGATTGGTTCCCCTCATTATGGGGGTTTTTAAAAGGGATGTTAATCGTTTGATGCGAGTTAATATAAAACAGATCATCGCCATCAACTTGTAAAAGCGAAACATCGCTATAGGATAGTTTTTCTCCATTATCTTTAACCAAAGAAACAATAACGTGATTTGAGCTGTTTTTCATGAATTCTTCTGGTTTAAGCGTAAGCACATTTGAAACGATTGCTGCTGTAATAGCGATAATCGCTCCTCCTGTTAGAAATGACATTAGCATTAACTTTGACTTAGCTCCTGCTATGAAAACTTTCCTTAATGCGTAAGCAGCTATTTGCTTAACTGAGTATAGTGACCCTGTTGCTCTTTTGATCTCTTTGTTTTCTAATCCCTCGAGTGAAAAAGTAGTTTCAATTAATTCTTCTCTTGATTTTGGAACAAACTTTTCATTTTTAATCTCAATACCTGAATCGTTATTTAACAACCTAACTTTATTGTAAGAAGAATTAACATCTAAATAAAGTGTTTTATTTTTCACTATTAGTTTAACATCAATTTCATCATCACTCATTTGATCACTATATGCCTTAACCGAAACTTTGTTTTGCGAAAATGTTGTTATCTCATTTAGATCTTTTAGATAGATAGTGTCATCTACTGTAACACTAAGGTTTTGACTCGCCTTGTTCTCATAATCTTTAACGATTTCACCATCAACAAGCTCAATAATTCTTTCGCCATAAATTCTAGCTAACTCTTTTTCATGGGTGACCATAATAACTAGCTTTTCTAGTGAAATCTGTCTAATAATATTCATTACTTCTACAGAATTTTTACTGTCTAGATTTCCTGTTGGCTCATCAGCTATTACAACTTTAGGGTTTTTAACTAAAGCTCTAGCGATTGCAACTCTTTGTTGTTGGCCCCCTGATAGTTGATGAGTTCTTTTCTTGCGGAATTGATACATCTTAACCGCTTTTAAAATGTAGTCGACGCGCTCTTTAATGTCTTTCTTTTCATTTATACCAATGAGCTTTAAAGCAAATGCAACATTATCAAATACTGATAACTCAGGTAGTAAATTATAGTTTTGAAAAACATATCCAATATCTTCATTTCGCAAATGATCCCAAATTTTTGATTTATATCTCTCCATATTTGTTTCATTGAAGTTGATTTTTCCAGTCTGGATATTATCAAGACCACCAATAACATTTAGTAGCGTTGTCTTACCTGACCCTGATGGGCCATGTAGAATTATAAATCCTTTATTTGGAAATGAAAGAGAAATATCATTTAAGACATGTATTTCATTTTTTTTACGTCTATTAAAGTATTTGTTTAACTTATCTAGTTTTATCATTACTTTAGGCCTCCTTACTTTCAGTTATATTTTCAATAACCGAATGCTTAAATATTTTCTTGTTGAAACGCAACCCTAGCCATAGACCAAATAGCATAAATATGAATAGCAATACAATATAATCACTAACTCTCATATATTTCATCCTTAGACCGATAAAACGAACATTATGTCTTAGAACCTCAAGTATTACTAGTGTTATTAAAAACCCTAATGTTGAAAGCAATACTTGTTCGATGATAACCAGTTTAGCAAGTACTGTTTTATTTGTTCCAATTGAGCGATAAACAGCAAAATCCTTTTGTCTAGCTCGCATTGTGTTTTTAGTAACTACATGAACAATTAAGTAGATAAACAGGGTTACTAGTCCAAGAAATATAACAGTCCAGACCGTTAATACAAAAACCATTATTTCATTCCCTATTTGTGGGATGTTAGCCGGAAAATAAACACGATAAACTGAATGATCGATACTATCTAAAATGTGGCCACCCGCATAAAAGCCATCAAAGTTTATTGAAATCATATTATTTGGAGTGGAAGTGTATTCACTTCTTGCTTGTTCAACAAAATCTTCAACAAGCAAATCGAAGATGTCTCGATCAACAACAGCTCTATTTAAAATAGTCTCTGGAACCGATATTGTTAAGTTATCCCGAACTATAGTAAGTATTCGTCCCGCAGGCGAGTAAGCACGAAAGGTATATGTTTGATTTTCTAGTATAGTTCTTTCTCCTTCTCCTTTTATTAAAATATCAACATTTTGATTCCATTCACTTCTTAAAACAAGATGTGTGTTTTGTTCATAATCAAGTTCCATAAAATTACTGATCTTCCACTGAGTTTCTTCCAATATAAAGTAGTTGACTACCTCAACAGCCGGAGTAGGATCATTTAAAAATATTTCAGAAAAATAAATAGTAGCATTAACTGCTTCATCAATACCGACTATGGTGAAAGTCCCTATAACATTTGTTGGTCCCTCATCAGAAAACATATCAGCAAAACCAGAAGCAGATATAATAACTTTATCTCCTATGTCAAAAGCTAGAAAACTAGCACTAATCACTATTTCATCAGCCCCTGTTGGTAGTTCCCCACTAAAGTTTCCGGTCCTTAATGCTAATGCTGTATCAGTTGCAAAAACTAAATCCATTTTGTTTTTATCATCATACCCCCACACCATTAGTGAGTGCTTATTGTAAAAATTATCGGCATATCTATGAACGAAATCCACATGCTTAATTTGCTTGAAATCAGCGATTTCATCATCACTAAAGATACCTAGGTCTCTTCGTTCAACAAGCAGCCTATTTTCAGGGACATTCGGAAATATCGACACATCAAACATCCCTAGTCCCTGCCCTCTTATCGAACTAATCTGCCCTGTATAAAGTAAGATAAAGACAACAGTTGCTAAAACTTGAAGCATTATTAAAAAGATTAATTTTTTCGGTGTCGCTAAATAATTTCTAATCGCAAACCTTATTAGTGCTAAAAAACTCATTTGTTTAAGTATAGGAGGCTCAACTACTTCAACTTCAGGTGCATTTTTTATCTTTTTATCTTCTGTTATTTCGCCATCGTGCATCTTGATTTTTCGTGTAGCATAATGTGCTACTTGTTCATAATCATGTGTAACGATAACAACCAACTTATCCTTACTTAAAGAGTGGAGCAAGTCAATTATTTTTTTACTAGACTCGCTATCAAGATTTCCTGTCGGCTCATCAGCAACAATAATGGGACAATCTTTAGCTAGCGCTCTAGCGATGACAGTTCTTTGTTTTTGTCCACCCGATAATTTAGATGCTTTATGGTTTTTATGGCTTGTTAGACCAACTTGTTCAATTAATTCTAATGCTCTTTGTTTTCTTTTTTTAGGGTTATATCCCTGGATTTCTAGAGCCAACAATACATTTTGAAAAACAGTATATGAATCAATAATATTGTAATTTTGAAAAACAAACCCAATATTAGCAGCACGATACCTCTCCCAGTCAGCAATTGTATAATGAGAGGTTTCTTCCTCAAATAAGTATAACTCTCCCCCTTCGTAGCGGTCAAGACCACTTATGACATTTAGCAATGTAGACTTCCCTGAACCAGATTCTCCCGTAACAGCAACAAACTCCCCTAGTTTCAGATCTAAGTTGACATTTTTCATGCCGACAGAAACAGTTTCTGTTGACCTGTAATACTTTGAAACTCCTTGTAATTTTATCATGTTTTTCTTCCATCCCTTCCCTACATATTAGGACACATAATCCGCAAATACCCTACTTATGTTTTTCTTAAATTATGTAATTAATGTATTTTCCTTTTTATTATACTACATTATTACTCTTATCCAAAATTACATAATAAAAAAAATTATAAACCCATTCTT